>QNFR01000011.1 GCA_003646405.1 Gammaproteobacteria bacterium | reverse complement strand
GAGATGCAGATATGACCGACTACCTGTTGCTCGGGGAAGTAGTAGTGCCCACAGAGGAATAGCGGCCAGCAGTTTTCTGGGGCAAGCCTCTCCCATTGCTGACGACATTCGGTGAGTGGTGGGTTGCAGCTTTTGGTCGCCCACGATAGATTGTCTGTTATGGTATCTGTAGCGAGTCCGCAACAACCACTACCCAGCGTGGAGGTAGTCATCGAAATCCCCCGGGGCAGCTTTCTCAAGCGAGGCAGCACCGGGCATGTCGATTTCGTGTCGCCGTTTCCCTGCCCTTATAACTATGGCTCAATACACCAGTACATAGGCGGCGAGGGAGACTTCCTGGATGCGGTCGTACTGGGTCCGCGCCTGGCCGCCGGAAGCAGGGTGCGGGTCAACGCCTATGGGTCGGTAGGTTTGTCAGAGCGCTTTATGTCTGATGACAAACTGATTTGTGCCACTAAACCCATTACTTCCAGAGACCGTCGAAACCTGTTGCTGTTTTTCAACATCTACGCCTTTTGCAAGGGACTGCTCAACGTTGTGCGCGGCCAGGCAGGGCGCTCGCGCTGCGACGGTTGGGGAGAGGCCACGACGGCGATTGCACGGGCGGTACCGCTAACAGATAGCTGTCAGCGGCCGAAGATCGGTTTCTAGGGAACCTCCGATTATGGCGGTTTTCGTCATTCCGGAACGCCCCCTACGCGGGGATGACCTTAATCAGCGATGGCCCTGCTGCCCGGGAACGACGGTTCAGCAAAATATTGACATCTACGGATGCACATCAGGTTGTCCACTCAAAATCTGCGTAATCCAAATCTGATGCGGCGTTGCCTGACCAGTCACTCTCGCGACGGCCTTTTTTTACGCGGCGTTCCGACTCCGTGGCAAGGTTATATAGATCCGTTCGTATACTGAAGGGTGCCCTTCGATCCCCCTGCGAAGTGCGTCGATCCTCATGACGAATATAACTGCAATTGCATGCCGTTGAGGCGCAATCTGCTAATGGAAGTTTTGGCACATTCCCCGAGGAAAGAAACCTCGTGTTGCCGACGGATTGTACGGCGGCGCGGAGACCGTGGTATTTCGCTTGAGTCAGTGCCATTCGGGTAGGGTGGTTTTTTTAGCTGTCGCGCGTGACTCTATGGTTGGCATACATGATTGCGCAGCAGGCCCCGAGCATATTCAGTGCCAGGTCTGTCAGTGATCCATATCGTCCGGGGACACCCATCTGGTAGGTTTCATCCACGATCGCCCACAGCACAGTCAGCACAAAGGCGGTGGCCAGGCGGTAGCGATGGCCCAGCGGATACCCGGCCAGAGCCCACAGCCAACACGCGGTCAATCCTGCATAGAGTGGGACATGCAGCAGGTTCTGCCAACCGGGTTCAACCCACCGAAACACCATCCCCACCAGGTTGTCGGGCGGTGTATCACCGGGAATGGATGACAGCAGAAGCAGGAAAGCCATATATCCCACAGGTAGGAAAATACGCCAACGAGGCGGTAACATTTATTTGCCGTTTCTTATTTGGGTGAGAGCTTTGGTTTCGCGGCGTTTGACGTCCTGCTGCAACGCCTGCAATCGCTTCAATTCCGCCTCGGCCTGTTGCCTGGCTTTGGCGTCGGCCTGTTGTAGCTGGGTTTTTGTTATTTCACATTGCTGGATAACATCTAATTCCATGCCCTGTAACCTGTCCAATTCCGCAGCGTTTTTATGGCTGATTTTCAGTTGCAGCTGTTTTAGTTCGGCAATGTCCTCTTCGGCTTTCTGGTTGGTTGCCTCATGCCGTTCCTGCCATTTGTGGATTTCCTGCTTCTCGGTGCGCAAAGTTGCGGTTCTCTGCTCCTCCAGCTGTGCCATTTCATGCTCCGCCCTGGCACTGACGGCGTTTTCCTGTTCTTGCAGTTCGGTTATATCAATTTCAGCTTGACGGCGGGTATCGTGCAGGAGTTGTTCCAGTCGCTTGATCTCTTCATCGGCTTGGCGCTGGGTTTCCTGCCTGCTTTTTTCGAGTTGGGTGATTTGTTCTTTCGCGCGGATACGGTGCTCCTGCTGCAACTTCTCCAGTTGGGCGATTTCATGGTCCGCCTGGCTGTGGCGCTGTTGTTCCAGCTCTTTCAGTTTGTCGATCTCAACGTCGGCATTGCGGCTGGTTTGCAGCTCCAATTTCTTCAGTCTGGCTATTTCGTCCTGGATTTTGCCGCTGGCTGTAATGCCCATTTCCTTGATGCCGGCGATTTCCTCTTCGGTTTTGAGGCGGAGCTCTTTTTCCTGTTGCCCGAACCTGGCAGCTTTTTCCTCTGCTTTCTTTTCGGCCTGTTGTGCCAGCACCTGCAGGCCGGCTAATTCCTGTTCGGCACTCTCTATGACTTGCCTTATGCGGGCTTCGCGCTGGGCTTTCCCCCGGGCTTTTTCCTGGGCTTCCCGTTGGGCTTTCTCCTGCGCAGTGCGTTGTTCTGCGTCGGCGAGTGCCTGCTGCTGCGCTGCATGCGCTGCCGTCAGTCGCTCCTGTTCCAGCTGCTCCGACCTGCGGATTTCCGCCGCTTGCACCTGGGCGGCATCCTCCGCTTTGATGCGTATGGCGTGTTCCTCTGCTGTCCTGCGCGCTGCTTCCTGCTCTTGCTCCCGCTGCCGCTGTTGTTTCGCTAACTCCTCGGCCTTTTGCTGTTCTTTTTTTGCTGTGCTCTCCTGGCGCTGGCGATCCATACGGGAGGAGCTGACTGGCCAGCTCTGGTCGATCTCTCCCTTGCGGCGTATCAGTATCTCTCGGTCCATGCCGTATCCGGACGTCTTTTCCCGGATAATTCGTGGTGTGGAGGCAGCGTCCTGCTCAAGTTTTACGGTTGGCTGTCCAGGGGTAGTGTGCTGCTCTGCCGATTCGATTAGTTCAGCTTCGCCTCCCAATTGCGTGATTTTCCTGAAGTATTCAGCGGCGGATTTGCGATCCAGGTCGCTGCGCAGGATGATGGTCTCGCCTGAAAAAAGTTCTTCGATCACTGAGAGATCTTCGATGCAAAACAATTGCGCGAAGCGCGCTTTCACGTGCCTCGGGTCATGTTTGGGGAGCACTGTCCCCTTGAAGGTGAGATCGAATGTTTTCATCCGCCCCCGATTGCCGTCCCGTCTTGTGTTTATTTGGTTCCTGGCCGCAATTCACAAGTATTGCCAGCACTCGGCATACCCTTTCCAGTTGGGGACACCCACCAAATACCTTTCCTTTGCATGCTAGCAAGTACGACATGTTATATCAAACTAGAATGTACTTTTATTAATAAAATACCAAATAGTAATATCTTGGGGCCTGATACCACTAATTGCAGGCCTGGGTTTGGAGCGTTATACTGGCCTCAGCGTGACGAAAGCAGCCGGGTCTTTGAAAAGGCGATAAAAATTTCTCGCACAATGGAATTTTGCTACTAATATGTAAAGATGATGGAAATGATTCCGCTAATTCGTGCCCCGCAACCGTGTGGAAATCATTATGCAGATTGCTAGTCTATTTGTTCTGGCCCTGGTCGTCGGGTTTGTGCTCCTGAGGATAGTGTTTCCGGCTAAGTCAAAACCCGCCTATGGGAAATCCAATACGCGTAGGGTAGATAAAGTTGACCGAAGGTCCAGTAGTAGGGCAGGCAATCCGTTTCATGCAGTATCCATCCACCCCTCTTCGAATTCCTGCCTGGCGGCGGAGTCAATCAGGGGGCAGCGTTTCCTGAGCGAGCAGGCGCCCGGCCTGCCGCTGGAAGCTTGCAGCGCAACAAACTGTAATTGCAGGTATATTCACCACGTGGATCGACGTCGTGGTAATGGAGATCGACGTGGAGTTCACCCTGCCGGGGAAGGTTTTCTTGGCTTCTCCGGGAGCCTGGACCGCCGTGCGGACAGAGGCCGCCGCGCCAGCGACTGGGTGGCGGCTTAGGTCGTTAGGCGCACATCTGTCACCGATCCGTGGCGTATACCTCCATCCAGTGGACAGTGACTAATTCCCCCAATTTATCCCGCTGATCACGGGATAGCTTTTCCTTGTTGGCAACCAGCAAGCCCTTTACACAAATCGTTGCTACTTCCCGCCGCTCTTCGCTGTCCGGCACGGGGATGGCCAGCTTGAGCGACCTGTACACCGCTTCACCACCGGGCAACTCCCCCTTGAAGCGTTCATCCGTAACCCGTACAAAGTGGAACTGATCCGGGTTGCGCAGTGCGAGATCAACTTCCGGGGAGTACTCTTTGGGGCGATGCACCAGCATTACCGCATCCACCTCACCGTTGTCTGCCGCGTTCAGTCCGTTTACAGCGGCTTCCGTGTCAGTGTAGAGCACCGATGTGCCGGCTAAGCCTGGTACCAGTGTCGTCATATAGGCGTACGTGACAGCAACACCGCTGTCGGGGCTACTGATGGCCAGCTTATAGTCTTTGCTCTGTTGCAGATCCTTGTCGGTTTGAATCGCACTGTTGCTGCCAGTGAGAATAAAAACGCATTCCTGGCCGATATTTTCCAGAATCTCAATATTATCCGATACTCCGGGGTGCTCATTCAGGTAGTGTTGCAGGGCATCTGCCTGGGCCAACACCAGGCTGGCGGGGTCGCCATCGTCCAATAACCGCGCCAGGTTGTGCAGGGAGCCCGGGCTCTCTTCAACCTGCACTTCAAGCCCCATGTCTGTGGCAACGGCTTGCAGGCGGGTAGCCGCACTCCAGTATCCGCCACCTTCAATACCTGAACTGAATACAATCGGGTCGGCCATGCCAAGCAATGGCCATATCAGCAACAGTGTCGAGGCAGTGACCCGCTGGATAAGTTTTTTACACATGCGCAAATTCCATCTTTAGTTGTGAGTGTGAATCCTATTAATATTCATATTTGAGTCATGTGCCCGGCTTGGGTGGGTTATATCGCAGACACTCGGAGAAGCTGGAAAACACCCATAATATTTCCAGTTGAACCCTATCAGAACCGATTGCCAGTCAGGTAGGGATTTTTGCACTGTTTGGAGGTTTTGTGAGGCGGTTGGCACTTGTGTCCCGTAATGATGTTGCCACCAAATGGAGGTTATCCATATAGTTGCTATAGCTTATTTGTTATTCTATGGAAAACTACACCCATCCCGGCTATCAGGGAGAAGGAGGCGTAGCTAGTGCGCATCCGGAAACGCCGTACTGCCAACATAACCGTCATTCCCGCGCAGGCGGGAATCCAGTCAAATCAGGGGTTTACTAGATCCCCGCCTGCGCGGGGATGACAAAAGAGTGAGTTTCCGGATGAACACTAGCTACTTATGTGGCCGCCTCCACCATGCTTAAAGCACTTTGTTTGACTATTGTTTTTGCGATTCTCCTGCCGGCGCTGATTGTTACTGCAACAGTAGCCCTGGTTTTTTACGTCGTGGAGAAGGAGCCGCTGGTACGCCAAAGCGCCCCTGTCGATTCCGGAACCGTCGCCGCCGGTAAGGCCCTGCTGCAGCGAATCGTCCTTCAGGTTGAATCTGCTGATGCAAGCGGTACTACACTGGCCGTCACCGAGGGCGAGCTCAGGCATCTTGCGCAGCTGGGCTCCCATACCTTTGCGCGTCTTGATACCGATGTTTACTTTGATGGGGCTACCATCAATTCCCGTATGAGCTTGCGGCTGATTCCGAATCCAGTCGGTGACTATCTCAATCTTGTTTTTCAGGTCGAGCAGTCCAGCGAAGGGATTAACATCGATCGGCTATCCATAGGCCCCCTGAACTTGCCGGGGCGATGGCTATTGCCACTGATAGCCTATTTGGCAGATACAGTGTTACAGGATCAGCAAGCCAGTTTGTTGCTCGCCAGTGTTCGCGGGTTTCGTATTGAGGGGGATACAGCCCTGCTCAGGGTGCAGCCTCCGTCCGATGTGAAAGCGCAGTTCAAGCAGGCGGTAAAAACGCTGCAAGCCTCCCGGTTTCCGCCCGGGGAGCAAGAGCGTGTTGTACAGTACTACGAATACCTGGTCAGGCTCGCAGAGCAAGGGGATCACAGCGGGCGCTCACTCAGTGCCTATCTGACTCCCCTTATGGTTGCAGCGGCAAATCGCCGGGAGCGCAGCTCTGCGGTTGCGGAGAATCGCGCAGTGATATGGGCGCTCACCATCTACTTCAGTTACGGCGAATTTGAGACGCTGGTGGGTGATCTGGTCTCCAGTCAGCGTGCCCTGGTCCGCCCACCCTCCGGGGTTACCCTGGGCGGCCGGAGGGATCTGATGGCGCACTTCATCTATTCCGCCGGCATCACCCTGGCCACCCAGCAGGGGATTGGTATCGCGGCGGGAGAATTCAAGGAACTGCTGGATTCCGGGAACGGTGGCAGCGGTTTCAGTTTTGCCGACCTCGCCGCGGACCGGGCCGGTGTTCAGTTTGTCACCACCGCAACGTCCAACGAACCGGCTGCGCGACGGTTGCAGCAGGGCATTGTTGCAAATAATAGTGAAGCTGCCTTTTTTCCGGATATTTCAGGATTGGCTGAGGGTTTGAGCGACGTGCAATTCCGCCGGCAGTACGGCAGCACCCAATCGGAGAACTATCGGAAACAGGTTGCCTTGATCGACCAGCGCATCGCCCGCCTGCCGGTTTACCAGGGCATTCTCAATTAGACGCCGTTGTAATCACGATTGGACGGGGCCCAGCAAAAATCACACAAGCTGCGGTCAGCAGGTTAAAATGCATAGATAACTGGCAGAAAAGTGCCTCCGGGTATGGGGTTTTTTGGTGCCAAATGAGCTGACGACGTACACATAGGCTTCCACTGAATGTATGAACGCTTTTTCAATTTGACCGCAGACCCCTTCCGGCTCAGCCCGGATCATCGTTTCTGCTACAAACACGCCCACTTCGCCAAAGCCAAGGCCTATATGGCCTATGCCTTCAGGCGCGCGGAAGGCTTTGTCCTGGTGACAGGGCCGCCCGGGACCGGTAAAACCACCCTGATTGGTGACCTCCTCGAGTACCTGGCGGGGGAAAATGTCGTTGTGGCCAACTTGGTGAGCACCCAGCTGGCCGAGGACGACCTGCTGCGCTCGGTCGCCTTTTCCTTTGATGTGAAAGCGAAGGAAATCGATAAATCAACGATTCTGGAAGAGCTGAAAACGGAATTTCTTGCCTGGGATAAAGATGGCCGGCGCGCCCTGCTGATCGTGGATGAGGCCCAGGATTTGAAATCACGGGCGATGGAAGAGTTGCGACTGCTGACCAACCTGCAGCACGGTAACAGGCCATTGCTGCAAATCTTTTTGCTTGGTCAGCCCGAGCTGCGGGATATCATGCAGGATAAGTCGCTCGAGCCGGTGTATCAACGCATCATCGCCGCCAGTCATCTCAAGGCCCTGAAAGAGGAGGAGACACGGGGCTACGTGGAGCACAGGCTGAATGTGGTGGGCTGGAATAATGACCCACAAATCAGTCCGCGGGTGTTTTCCGTTATTTACCTGTTCAGCGAGGGCATACCGCGCCGCATCAACCTGATTTGTAACCGCCTGTTGCTGCATGCTTTTGTTGAGCAGCGCCATAAGGTTACCGTGGCGGATGCCCGCGTCGTCGTAGAGGAGCTACAGGAAGAGCAGTTATCCCCCCGCAACCTGCTGAACGAAAGCGTTTTTTTTAGCGTAGAAGAGGACGAAACCCCCGCTCCACATCAGCCCTTGTCCGAGGAGCCGGCCTCCAGTGCACCCGGTAAAGCACAGTTTGAATCGCTGGAGGTCTCTCCTTCCTCGTACAGCGGGGACAAAAGCAAGCCGAAAAAGTACATGGGGCCAGAACAGCGCCGCGGTCACCGCCGTGGCGGTGAGGAGCGGCGCAAGGATATTCGATTCGAACTCGATAAAGAGGACCGGCGCAAGAACCAGGGGCGGCGCAAGGGTGATGAGACTCCTGAGTTTTGGTGACCTGATTTAACTCAGGCAATTCATGAGGCTGAAAATAAGAAATGATGTCCATGTCTTTGTGGGGAATACCGATGATATCAATACATTCTCAGTTAAATAAGTAAAATACAATGTGCTGGCCTTCAGGAAAGCTTTAGTGGTCCTCAGCGATATCAGTGCGATGCTTACCGAGACGAGGGCTTTTAGCTAGCCAGTCAAAACGATTTTCGAGTTTTTCCTGGTATACATTCTGCTGAGCCTTACCCCAGTGTTGCTCCGTATGGCGACCGATATTTCTTAGGTCATCTCTCGCCCTGGGTGTGATTCTGTATCTCGTCATCAGGCTTCATTTTCCAAGTCTCTTATCAGCGTGTCCATCATTAGTGGGCAGGGTCAATGTGATTAAACTCCTGCGCCAGGCGCATTTGAGGGGGATATGGTAAAAGTTGGAGGGGGTGAAAACGAGAAATATAGTATTAATTTAAGTGGTACCGGAGGCCGGACTTGAACCGGCACGCTATCGCTAGCACCGGATTTTGAATCCGGCGTGTCTACCAATTTCACCACTCCGGCACAGAGGGGATGATGCGGGTGTCGAAATGACGCCCCTGGAGAGCGCGCGATTATAGCAACCAATGGCCAAAGCACAATGTTTTCCTTAACCCCGGGGAGGTTTGTCTGTACACTCCGCGCCAGTTCAATTGTGAACCCTTGTTGAGTTTTGCCCCCACGGGGTGGACGATCTGAGTACCTGAGAGAAGAGGAGAAAAGACCATGGCCATGAAGTTGGTGAAGAAAACAGCCGAGTATAGTATCTACAAGCGCGGTGATGACCGTTACGCGGTTAAAGATCCCAACAAGCAGGCGGTCAACGGAGACGAGAAAGTGCGCATTCTGGTGGCGGAGGAGTTGGTCAAGGTGGCCTTACCTGCCGAACCAGTTGCCGGGGAAGCGCCCCCAGAGGAAGCTGCTGTTGAGGAAGTAGCAGAAGTAGAAGCTGCCGTGGAAGAGGCTCCTGCTGAGGAAGCTCCTGCAGAAGAAGCCACAGTGGAAGAAGCTCCTGCCGAGGAAATTCCCGCGGAAGAGGCCACAGCGGAAGAAGCCCCTGTAGAGGAAGCTCCTGCGGAAGAGGCCGCTGAAGAAAAAGAAAAATAGGCATCTCCTGTTTTTCCCGAAGCCGGCCACGCGCCGGCTTTATTGTTGGTGCGCCGTATGCGGGTTCAGGAAATGTTTGATATTTTGGTGCGCATTGCGCACCATTAGTCCCGAACCTGAATGAAACGCACAGATTTCACCTACATTCTCCCCCCAGAACTGATCGCCCAGCACCCGTTGCCTGAGCGCAGTGCCAGCCGCCTGCTGTATTTGCATGGCGCCACTGGAGAGGTCAGTCATTACCGCTTTACCGAGCTGCTAGATTTCCTGCAAACGGACGACTTGCTGGTGTTCAACAACACGCGGGTCATCCCCGCTCGCCTGTGGGGGCAAAAGGAAACCGGTGGCAAGCTGGAGATCCTGATCGAACGGGTTACCGGCACCCATACAGCGCTGGCTCATATTCGATCCAGCAAGTCACCCAAACCCGGGACACTCATTCATTTAAGCGCGAGCAAATCCGGGACACCCATTCACTCCGGCGCGAGGGAAGCGGTCGAGCCCAAAACCGGGACACCCACCCATTCAAGAGCGGCAGAAGTAGCCGAGCCCGGCCCCTACCGCTTGATGGTTGCCGGTCGAGAGGGTGCGCTGTTTCGCGTGTCCAGCGAAGGGGGGCCGCCGCTGGCCGATATTCTCCAGGCCATAGGCCATATGCCGCTGCCGCCCTACATCCGGCGGGAGGATGAACTCGCTGATCAGGAGCGCTACCAGACGGTATTCGCCCGGCGCGAGGGCGCCGTGGCCGCGCCCACCGCGGGCCTGCATTTTAGCGAGGAACTGTTGGCGCAGATCGACGCACTGGGGATTCAGCGGGCGACCGTCACCCTGCATGTAGGTGCCGGCACCTTCACGCCGGTGCGGGCTGACCATATCGAAGAGCATGTGATGCACGCCGAATTCGTCGAGGTAGATGAGGCAGTGTGCGCTGCGGTGCGCGCAACCCGCGAGCGTGGAGGCCGGGTGGTGGCGGTGGGCACCACGGCCGTGCGCTCCCTGGAATCCGCCAGTCGCGCCACCGGCAGTATTGCGCCATTCTGCGGCGACACCGATATCTTTATCTACCCCGGCTACCGCTTTCACAGCGTGGACGCCATGGTCACCAATTTCCATCTGCCGGAATCCACCCTGCTGATGCTGGTGAGTGCCTTTGCCGGCAAGGAGCCTATAATGGCGGCCTATCGCCAGGCGATAGCATCGGGCTACCGATTTTTCAGCTATGGTGATGCCATGTTTATTACCGCTAACCCGCAAGCACAGGATCGTCCATGAGCCGGCTGTGTCATATGCAATTTGAACAGCTGGGCCATGATGGGCAGGCCCGCCGTGGGCGCCTGGTGTTCCCGCGCGGTACGGTGGAAACGCCTGCTTTTATGCCGGTGGGCACCTACGGCACGGTCAAGGGCATGTTGCCGCGGGACATTCGCGCCATCGGCGCGGAAATTATCCTGGGGAATACCTTTCACCTGTGGTTGCGCCCGGGCACGGAGATCATTGAACAGCACGGCGATCTGCACGATTTTATGGGTTGGGACGGTCCCATCCTGACCGATTCTGGCGGCTTTCAGGTTTTCAGCCTGGGAGACATGCGCAAAATCTTGGAGGAGGGTGTTAAATTCCAGTCCCCGGTGGATGGCTCGAAGGTGTTTCTTGACCCGGAGACATCCATGGCGATTCAGCGCAGCCTGGGTTCTGACATTGTGATGATCTTCGACGAGTGCACCCCGTACCCCGCCACGCAGGACGAGGCGCGCGCTTCCATGGAATTGTCCCTGCGCTGGGCGCAGCGCAGCAAAGCGGCGCACGGCGAGAGCCCGGCGGCGCTGTTTGGCATTGTACAGGGCGGCATGTACCCGCAGTTGCGCAGTGAGTCCCTGGCCGGTCTGGAACAGATCGGCTTCGACGGCTACGCGATTGGCGGCCTGTCTGTGGGCGAGCCCAAAGATGAAATGATGGCAGTGCTGAAGGTGATGCAGCGCCTGTTGCCACAGGACAAGCCGCGCTATCTTATGGGGGTGGGCACCCCGGCAGACCTGTTGGAGAGCGTGCGGCGCGGTATCGATATGTTCGATTGCGTGATGCCCACCCGCAACGCCCGCAACGGCAGTATTTTCACCTCGCGCGGGGTGCTCAAATTACGTAATGCCCGCCACAAGGCCAGCACCTTGCCCCTGGATGAGCAGTGCGGCTGTTATACCTGCGACAATTTCAGTCGCGCCTACCTGCACCATCTGGACAAGTGCAACGAGATACTCGGTTCCCAGCTCAATACTATTCACAACCTGCATTTCTATCAGCAGCACATGGCGGATATCCGCCTGGCGATAGAGGAGCGGCGCCTGGACGAATTTGCCGCGCAGTTCTACCAGCAACAGGCGCGGGGCATTTAGGTGTACAAACTTTGTTTCTATGTGCCTGTCACCCATCTAGAGGAGGTCAAGTCAGCGGTAATGGCCATGCAGGACACCCACCCCTACGAGCAGCCGGCCTGGGATGGGCCGGTGGGCAGAGATGGGCGCAAGGAAGCGGGGGTGCCGGCGGAGCTCGACCTGGTGGTTGATCCGGGGGAATTTGACAGCGTGTTCATGCCACCACTGCAAACCTTTGCTGACCCAGAGTTGTTCCGGCTGGAGACCATGAGGGATGGCGAGGCACACCCGGCGCGTACCCCATTACCAACTGGGTGATGATAATGTATGGGGCGTTACTGCGGCGATCCTGGCGCAATTGGCTAATCTGGCCTACGATGCGGGCTTTGATTTACAAAGAAACTGGAAGGAAAAACCATGAAATACAACCTTGGTGACAAGCAGGTCAAACTGGTGGGGAAGGGCCATTATATCGCCCCCAATGCAGCGGTAATCGGCGACGTCACCCTGCATGAAAACAGCAGCGTGTGGTTCGGTTGTACGCTGCGCGGCGATACGGATCGCATTGAGGTCGGCGCGGGCAGCAATATCCAGGATGGTACCGTGATGCACGCCGATCCCGGCTTTCCCATGATAGTGGGCGAGAATGTCACGGTGGGCCATAACGCCATGTTGCACGGCTGCACTATCGGTGACGGCTCCCTGGTAGGCATCAACGCGGTGGTGCTCAGCGGCGCCAAAGTGGGCAAGGGCTGCCTGATTGGCGCCAACGCCCTGGTAACGGAAGGTATGGAAATACCCGATGGCTCGCTGGTGCTGGGGTCTCCGGCAAAAATCAAAAAGCATTTATCCGAGGAACAACAACTGGGATTGCTGCGCAGCGCCGATCATTACATTGACAATGCCCGTCTTTTCAGTGAGCAACTGCAGGAGCAGGTATGAGCGCTACCGAGCCACAGTCCCCCTGTATCTCTGTCTGCCTGCTGGATGAGAACGATATTTGTACCGGTTGTTTCCGCACTGCCGATGAAATCACCGACTGGTTTGTCGCCAGTGCCGAGCAGAAGCGCGAGGTGTTGCGCCTGGCGCGGGAGAGGATGGAGGCGCAGACGACTATCCACCTGAGTTAGCTCAACCCTTGTAGGGCAGAATTTATTCGGCCCGACGGTGGGTTGTCCGTATCAGGTGGGCACCAGCTGCACGCGTGCCGCCTGCACGACATTGCCTTCCAGCTCCAGGATCTCCAGCCGGTAGTTGCCGATCGCCAGTCCTGCATTGGCGTTGGGGAACGACTCCAGATACTCCAGAATGAGGCCGCTCAGGGTCTTGGGGCCATCGGTAGGAAGCTGCCACTCCAAGGCTTTATTTATCTCGCGAATGCTGGCGGTGCCGGCAATAATGTAGCTGCCGTCCCGCTGGGGAAAAATGCTTTCCTTCGCTTCCGCCAGATTGGAGGTGAACTCACCGACGATCTCCTCCAGGATGTCTTCCAGTGCCACCAGGCCCAATACCTCGCCGTACTCGTCGACGACAACCGCCAGTCGCAGCTTTTCCTGCTGGAAATTCATCAGCTGGGTGTTGAGCGGGGTGCTCTCCGGAATGTAGTAGGGTTGCTCCATCTCGCGCTCCAGCGCGTCCCGGTCCAGCCCCTGCTTGTCGATGATTTTGCTGATATTACGCAAATGCAGTACGCCGACAATATTGTTGATATCCTCGCGCCACACAGGCAAGCGGGTGTGCGAGCTGGTCTGGATACAGCGCAGGATGTCGTCGTCGTTGTCATCCAGGTCCACGCCGTATACTTCGTTGCGCGGCACCATGATGTCGTCTACCGACACCTCTTCCAGGGCCAGGATATTGAGCATCATATGGCGTCGCCGGGTGGGAATCAGCGCGCCGGCCTCAGACACCAGGGTGCGCAGCTCTTCCTGGGAAAGGTTTTCATCAATCTGTTTCTCGGGATCCACTCCCAGCATGCGTAACAGACCGTTGGTAATACCATTTACCATCCATACCAGTGGATAGAGAATCTTCAGTAGTGGTAGCAGGATCAAGCTGGCCGGGAAGGCCACTTTTTCCGGGTGCAGGGCGGCAATGGTTTTGGGCATGATCTCCGCGAAGATCAGTATCACCAGGGTCAGCACCGCTGTGGCGATAAAAATACCGGCATCGCCCCACAGGCGAATAGCGATGACCGTGGCTATCGCTGAAGCGAAGATATTAACCAGGTTATTGCCGATCAGGATCAGGCCAATTAACCGGTCCGGGCGGTCCAATAGTTTACCGACGCGTTTGGCGCCCTTGTGGTGGTTTTTCTGCAGGTGCTTCAACCGGTAGCGGTTGAGAGACATCATGCCGGTTTCCGAGCTTGAGAAAAAACCGGAGAGAATAATGAGTGCAGCCAGAACCGAGAAAAGTAGACTCAGCGATACTTCGTTCAATGCAGGTGTGAACCCCGTGCTTGATAAGAAAGCCTATCTTGAAGAAAAAGCGCAGCGGGAGCAAGCCCTGCCTCGGAAACTACCGTCATCCCCGCGCAGGGGGTGGTCCGGCGTTCCGGAATCCAATGGAATCGGCCACCACGAGTTCCCTGGATCCCCGCCTGCGCGGGGATGACATAGTGACCGCTCCCGGGGGTCGGTCATCCGGATGGCCGTTAGTAGGGCCGAATTTATTCGGTCAATAGTTGAGTTTGACTGATGCTCGAATGAATTCGAGCCTACAAATCATGCATCGGTTAATCAAATCAGCCCCGCTGCAATATGAGTTCCAGCACCAGCTTGGAGCCAAAAAAGGCCAGCATTAGCAGTGCAAAACCAGCCAGGGTGAGATGTACCGCGGTGCGGCTGCGCCAGCCCAGTTGATAGTGACCCCACAGCAGTACGGAAAACAACAGCCAGGCGATGATGGTCAGCACGGTCTTGTGCACCAGGCTCTGGGCAAAAATATCGTCGATGAACACGAAACCTGAGGCGATAGCAATAGTGAGCAGGGTCACCCCAATCCACAATAGCTCGAACAACATGGTCTCCATCAGCTGCAGGGGCGGCAGAATCTGGATGATGCCCCGGGTGTGCCGGTGCTTGAGTTGGTGGTCCTGCACGGCCAGCAGCGCCGACTGGAAGGCGGCCAGGGAGAGTACGGCATAGGCCAGGATGGAGCTGCTGATGTGCAGCAACATACCGCCGCCGAGATCACTCACCACTGCCGAAGTATCCGGTGCAAACGTGGCTACCAGTACTGCCATAGCCGAAAGGGGAAACAGCACTACCAGCAAATTCTGTAGCGGACGGCGGGCCAGGGAGGTGATGCAGGCCACATTGATCACCAGGAAAATCAATGCCGACACCTTGTAAAAACCCAGATCAACACCCCCGTCCTGGATTATGCTGTTCCAGGCGATAATCGCATGCAACAACAGGGCGGCCAGGCTCAGGGCGAACACCCCACGATCGATTTGCTGGCGCCGTTGGGACATATGCAGTAGTTGCAGACCCGTTGCGGTCAAATACAGCAGTGCGGCCAGCGGGGCGAGAATTGTGTCAGGCATCGGTTTGGGGGTTGGGCTCAGGTAACGTATACTGCGCTCCTTTGTACCGACTTGTCCTGCCATAATCAATAGCGGCGATTCTGTAGTCCCGAGATACCCCGAGATACCCCGAGAGAGACACCATGTTCCAGAGTTTGAGCGATCGACTGTCCCAGAGCCTGCGCAGCGTTACAGGCAAAGCCCGCCTGAGCGAAGAAAACATCCAGGACACCCTGCGCGAGGTCCGTATGGCTCTGCTGGAGGCTGATGTGGCGTTGCCGGTGGTCAAGGAGTTCGTGGAATCGGTCAAGCAGCGCGCGCTGGGCCAGGAGGTTATGAAGAGTCTTAGCCCGGGGCAGGCCTTCCTCAAAATCGTGCAGACGGAGTTGGAAACGGTTATGGGCTCCGCCAACGAGGGCCTGAACCTGGCCACCACGCCCCCCGCGGTCATCATGATGGCGGGCTTGCAGGGTGCCGGTAAGACCACATCAGCGGCCAAGCTGGCCAAATTACTCAAGGAGCGCGACAAGAAAAAAGTGACGCTGGTCAGTGCGGACGTTTACCGTCCGGCGGCGATCAAGCAGCTGGAGACCCTGGCGGCTGAGGTCGGGGTGGATTTCTTTCCCAGTACGGCCCAGCAGAAACCGGTGGATATAGCCCGGGCCGCGGTGGCGCATGCGAAGATCCAGTTCAGTGATGTGCTAATCCTCGATACCGCCGGGCGTCTGGCGATTGATGAGGCCATGATGGCGGAAATCGCCGCACTGCACGCGGCGGTAAAGCCCGTGGAAACCCTGTTTGTGGTAGATGCCATGACCGGTCAGGATGCGGCCGTTACCGCCAAAGCATTTGGTGAAACACTGCCCCTTACCGGTGTTATTCTCACCAAGGTGGACGCCGATACCCGCGGTGGCGCCGCCTTGTCGGTGCGTTCGATCACCGGTAAGCCGATCAAATTCCTGGGGGTGGGTGAAAAAATTGCCGCCCTTGACCCATTCCACCCGGACCGCCTGGCCTCTCGTATTCTCGGTATGGGTGATGTTCTCTCCCTGATCGAAGAGGCGGAGCAGAAGGTCGATAAGGACAAGGCCGCCAGGCTGACTCGCAAGATCAAGCGAGGCCAGAAGTTCGACCTGGAGGATTTCCGCGATCAGTTACAGCAGATGAACAATATGGGCGGTATTACCAGTATGCTGGATAAGCTGCCCGGGATGGGCAATATGGCCCAAATGGCCCAGCAGAGTATCGACGTGAAGCTGTTCGCCCGTATGGAAGCGATGATTAACTCCATGACCCCCCGCGAGCGTCGCCACCCCGAACTCATCCAGGGCGCCCGCAAGCGCCGTATCACCCGGGGCTCCGGCACCCAGGTACAGGATCTTAACCGCCTGCTCAAACAGCACAAGCAGATGCAGAAAATGATGAAGAAGATGAAAGGCGGCGGCATGGAAAAGATGATGCGCGGCATGGGCGGTATGGGTGGTCCCGGAGGTCCCGGTGGCATGGGAGGCCCGGGCGGCCTGCCCTTCCGCTAGTAGGATGGGGTCACAAGGATGGGGTCAGGTCTAGCATTGTAGCTTTTGTGGCAAGCCTTACCAGATGACAGACCGCTAAAGGCTACAATGCTAGACCTGACCCCACTAATGACCCCACTAAAAATTTCCCTGGCCGGGGTTTCAAAAGCGGCTCTTTTTCCGTATGATACGCCACCTTTCCGGCCTGTGAGTCGGTTTTTGTCGTGGATGATATTGCAAGATCGCCGCAAATCACCACTAAATTTAGGAATTTAAGTAAAATGGTAACAATTCGTCTTGCTCGTGGTGGCTCCAAAAAGCGCCCGTTTTACCACCTGACAGTCACTGACAGCCGCAATTCGCGCGACGGCCGCTTTATTGAGCGGGTTGGTTTTTTCAATCCGGCCGCCCGTGGCCAGGAAGAGCGCCTGCGCATTGATAACGACCGCATTGAGTACTGGCAGGGCCAGGGTGCACAGTTGTCTGAGCGTGTGGCCAAGCTGGTCAAGGACGCCGCCGCAGCGGGTACTGCCCCAGTGGAGACTGCCGCGGCCTGATTGACCGGGGCCAGTTGAGCGTAGGCCGGCTTTTTTGATGAGTGAGAGTGAGTCCGCTGCCGACGCCATGCTCGTGGTCGGTAAAATTACCGGCTGCTATGGCATTAAAGGTTGGGTGAAAGTTCACCCGTATACCGAGCCACAGGAAAATTTTCTGGCGTTCGGGCAGTGGATGTTAAAGCGTCGCTCAGGGCTGGAGCCCATCGAGTTTGACGCAGGCAGGCGCCAGGGCAAAGGCCTGGTGGCCCATATCGCGGGGGTGGATGATCGCACCCTGGCGGAATCCTACAAAGGCTTGGAAGTAGCGGTGCCGGCCGCCAGCCTGCCGCAGTTGGAACAGGGCGATTATTACTGGAGTCAGTTGCAGGGTTTGCAGGTCTGGTGCCAGGATGGTGAGGATAAGGTCCTTTTGGGTAGCGTGGACTACCTGATCGAAACCGGCGCCAATGATGTGTTGGTGGTGAAAGCCTCGGCAGGCAGTATTGACCAGCGGGAGCGACTAATTCCCTATCTGCCGGGCGATGTGGTAACCCGGGTGGATTTGGACGAGGCGGTGATCGAGGTGCAGTGGTTCCTCGACGAAGAGTGAGGAACCAGGCGAAGGCCGGGAGCAGGGCACGATGCAAATCGCACTGGTGAGCCTGTTTCCCGAAATGTTTGGTGCAGTGGCTGAGCACGGGGTTACCGGCAGGGCCGTTGTGCAGGGTCTGGTGACATTGAGTCACTGCAACCCGCGAGACTATACCGCGGACAAGCATCGTACGGTGGACGACCGGCCTTACGGCGGTGGTCCGGGGATGTTGATGAAGATAGACCCCTTGCAGCAGGCGATTGCCGCGGCGAGGGAGATGGTGGGAGCAGATGCCAGAGTCATCTACCTGTCGCCGCAGGGACAGCGCTTCGGCCACGGCAAGGCCCTTGAATTGGCGCAGCACAAAGCACTGATCCTGGTTGCCGGTCGCTACGAGGGCGTGGACGAACGGTTGATAGAGGCCGAGGTGGACGAAGAACTGTCCATCGGCGATTATGTATTAAGTGGTGGCGAATTGGCCGCCATGGTGGTCATCGATGCGGTGACGCGCCAATTGCCCGGTGTACTGGGGCACGAGTTGTCGGCACAGGAAGATTCCTACGCCAACGGCCTGTTGGATTGCCCGCACTACACCAGGCCGGAACAGTACCAGGGTGTGCGGGTACCGGATGTATTACTCAGCGGCAATCACCAGGAGATTCGCCGCTGGCGCCTGAAGCAGGCACTGGGCAGGACCTATCAACGTCGCCCGGATTTACTGCAGGGCAGGGCGATGACGCCCGAGGAAGAGAAATTGTTGGCGGAATATCTCCGTGAGCACAATGTAACAACAATAGATTAGCAGCCTGTTGAAAAAGTCTCAGGCGAGTGTGAGACACCAACAGTAGGCGCTTTTAGGCGAGGTGACAACACCCGAGAAAGCGGAGTGTACACGACAGTACATGAGTATTTTGAGGGTGTTTTCCACGCCGTATCGCGCCGGCTGAGGGTTTTTCAATAGGCCGCTAGCTGTGAAGCTACGAAGGAAACTAACAGGAGCACACCATGAGCACCAACAAGATCATAGCCCAGATTGAAGCTGAACAAATGGAAAAAGAACTGCCTGAGTTCGGCCCCGGCGACACCGTGGTAGTCCAGGTAAGGGTAAAGGAAGGTACGCGCGAGCGTCTGCAGGCCTTTGAAGGTGTTTGTATTGCCAAGCGTAACCGCGCCCTGAACTCGGCGTTCACTGTACGCAAGATATCCCACGGTGTCGGCGTGGAGCGTACCTTCCAGACATACAGCCCGTTGATAGACAGCGTCGCGGTCAAGCGCCAGGGCGACGTGCGCCAGGCCAAGCTCTACTACCTGCGCGAACTGAGCGGCCGCGCGGCACGTATCAAGGAAAAGCTGGTCAACTAAAAGCTTATCCAGGCAGTATTCGAAAGCGGCCCTTTGTGGCCGTTTTTTTGTGCGCGTTTGGCCGGTTTGACTTGCCTCGAAAGGCCAGATACACACTCGCGCTGACCACGCTCGATCCCAGCACAACCAACCACCACTGAAAACAATATTCATGGTAGGGTAAGCGCATGCTAAATGATGCCCTGGTTCACCCGGAAATCGAACGTTACATCGACGCCATGTGGATGGAAAAAGGGTTGAGTGACAATACTTTGTCGTCTTATCGCGGGGATCTGCGGCAGTTCAACGAGTGGCTGGTAAAGAACAAACACAGCTCTGTCACCGGGGCCGATCGCTCGTCCCTGCAAGCTTACCTGGGCGCCCGCCTCGAGCAGGGTCAGTCGCCGCGCTCTACCGCGCGTTTCATGTCCTGCGTGCGGGGTTTTTACCACTATTTATTGCGTGAAGGGCGCATTACCGTGGACCCCACTCTGGACGTGGACAGCCCCAGGTTGGGCCGACCCCTGCCCACGTCCCTGTCCGAGAAAGAAGTGGATCTGTTGTTAGAGGCGCCGAACCTGGATGAAGCGCTGGAATTTCGCGATCGCACCATGCTGGAAATGCTCTATGCCTGCGGCCTGCGGGTGAGCGAGCTTACCAGCCTGCAACTGGTGCAGGTCAGCCTGAACCAGGGAGTCGTGCGGGTCTTTGGCAAAGGCAGCAAAGAGCGCCTGGTGCCGATGGGCGAAGAGGCATTGATGTGGCTGCAGCGCTATTTGGCGGGGCCACGCGCGGAGTTGCTCAAGGGTATTCCCTGCGATGCGGTTTTTCCCAGTCGTCGTGGCAGTGAAATGACTCGCCAGACGTTCTGGTATCGTATTAAAATCTATGCCCAGCGCGCCGGGATCAAAAAAAACCTGTCACCCCATACTCTGCGCCACGCGTTTGCCACCCATTTGTTGAATCACGGTGCCGATCTGCGGGTAGTACAGATGTTGCTGGGGCACAGCGATCTCTCCACGACCCAGATATATACCCACGTGGCGCAGCAGCGGATGCAGGAGCTACACGCGCGACACCACCCCAGGGGTTGAGGAACTAATAGGAAAATTGGGGTCAGAGTAGAATGACACGGATATAAGCGCTTTGTGGTTGCTGTAAGAGTGGGGCGTTACCAGTTGGCTTGTGCCGGGTGTTTGCCCCTGAATATTCACGATAATAGAGGATAGAGAATGATTTTTCGAGTTTTGCAATCGGTGCTGGTAGTGGCACTTGTGGTACTGGCCCCCCTGGCCACTGCCGGGGAGCCTGTGGACAAGGCGCAATTCGACAAGTTGCGCGCGGCATTGGAAGTGTCCAACAGGAACCTGAAGGTGTCCAGCGTCAAAACCAGTGAAATAGCAGGACTGTACGAGGTGCAATTTCTCAATGGCCCCACGGTTTACTCCACCGCAAATGGCGATTATTTCCTGCTGGGTGATATGTTCTCGGTAGGGCCGCAGGGCTACGTCAATCTGGCGGAAAAACGCCGGGAAAAACACCTGGCTAGCGAGCGTGCGGAGAAAATCGCGGCGGTGGCGGAAGAGGATATGATCGTATTTTCGCCCCAGAGTGAGCCCAAAGCCCGTATCACCGTATTTACCGATGTTACATGCTTCTATTGCCAGAAATTGCACAAAGAGGTGCCACAACTTAACAAAAACGGCGTCGAAGTGCGCTACCTGGCCTATCCGCGAGCGGGTGTTGATTCTGCAGGCTTCAAGCAATTGGCCAGCGCCTGGTGTGCCGACAATCCACAGGAGACTCTCACCCGGTTGAAAAACAAGAAATCGGTGCCTGAGAATGTGTGTCCGGACAACCCGATCGCAGCTCAGTTTCAACTGGGTCAGGAGTTAGGGGTGCGCGGTACACCCGCTATTGTCACCCAGGACGGACAGATGATTCCCGGGTATCAGTCAGCGGATGAGTTGATGGTGACCCTGGGGCTGAACTAACTTTCCCGTCAATAATGCCTTTAAGCCCCACGCTGCGTTGACAGCGTGGGGCTGACTCAGTACTGTTTCTCCCCTTTTCAAAGTCCGGCACCTTCGTTGGTGCGCCAAGCAGAGTCAGTTTATCGTGGACGATCAATTTCGGCGTATCGAGCGCCTGCCCCCATACGTTTTCAACATCATTGGTGACCTGAAACAACAGGCCCGGGCGGCGGGGGATGACATCATCGATTTCGGTATGGGCAATCCCGACCAGCCCACGCCTGATCATATTGTCGATAAACTGGTGGAAACCGCCCGGCGCGGCGATACTCACCGCTATTCCCAGTCCATGGGTATCCCGCGTCTGCGCAAGGCGATCTGTGACTGGTACCAGCGCCGTTACAATGTGTCTCTGGATCCCAACTCCGAGGCGATCGTCACCCTCGGGTCGAAAGAGGGCATTGCCCATCTGGCCTTGGCTACTACCGGCCCCGGCGATGCCATTCTGGTGCCGAATCCGTCCTACCCGATTCACCCCTACGGCTTCGTGATTTCCGGCGCGGATATTCGCCATGTGCCCATGGGTGATAATGAAGAGGATTTTTTTGCGGAGTTGGAAAAGGCCATACACAACAGTTGGCCACGGCCCAAAATGCTGGTGTTGAATTTTCCCTCGAATCCGACCGCCCATTGTGTGGAGTTGGAATTCTATGAAAAGGTGGTCAGTATCGCCAGGGAGCACTCCATATGGGTAGTGCAGGATCTGGCCTATGCCGACCTGTGCTACGACGGTTACGTCGCCCCGTCCATTCTTCAGGTCGAGGGCGCCAGGGATGTGGCGGTGGAATTTTTCAGTATGTCCAAGAGCTATAACATGCCTGGCTGGCGTGTGGGATTCTGTTGCGGCAACAAGGTGCTGGTCGGCGCGTTGGCGCGTATGAAGTCCTATCTCGATTACGGCATGTTCACCCCTATCCAGGTGGCCGCTATCGCGGCATTGGAGGGAGACCAATCCTGTGTGGCAGAAATCAGGAGCATGTACCAGTCGCGCCGGGACGTGCTGTGCGGCGGGCTCAATGGGGCCGGTTGGCCGGTAAAATCACCCAAGGCCACGATGTTTGTCTGGGCTAAAGTGCCTGAGTTTTATCGACAGATGGGTTCTCTGGAATTCAGCAAGAAGCTGTTGGCTGAGGCCAAGGTAGCAGTCTCTCCCGGCATCGGGTTCGGCGAATACGGGGAAGATTATGTGCGCTTCGGGCTGATCGAGAACGAACACCGCACGCGCCAGGCGATTCGCAGCATCAAGCGTATGATAAAGAACGACGGCTTCGCCTGAACGGTGCGCAAGTGGCAATAATTTGAAACGGGAGCGAGTTTGAAACCGGTAAAAATAGGAATCTGCGGCCTGGGTACTGTGGGCGGTGGTACTTTCAACGTGCTGGCCAAAAATGCCGCTATAGTGGCAGCGCGGGCCCAGGTCCCACTGCAGGTGGTGCATGTGGGTGCGCGACGCAACAACCCTGCCTGTGAGATGGGGGATACCCGGGTGAGCCGGGATATTTTTGAGGTCGCCCGCGATCCCGAGGTGCAGATACTGGTGGAACTGATCGGCGGCACCACTGTCGCCAGAGAGCTGATTGAGGAAGCCATTCGCAACCGCAAGCATGTGGTAACCGCCAACAAGGCGCTGATCGCCGAGTTTGGCAATGAGATTTTTGCGCTGGCGGATGACTACAATGTCACCGTGCGCTATGAGGCCGCCGTGGCCGGTGGCATCCCGATTATCAAAGCCCTGCGCGAGGGCTTGGCGGGCAACCGTATCGAGTGGTTGGCGGGTATCATCAACGGTACCGGTAATTTTATCCTGAGTGAAATGCGTGACAAGAGCCGGGAGTTTGCCGATGTACTGGCCGAAGCGCAGTCTCTAGGGTATGCCGAGGCGGATCCCACCTTCGACGTGGAAGGTATTGATGCCGCCCACAAACTGGTGATCCTCGCCGCATTGGCATTTGGTATGCCCCTGCGCTTTGACGCGGTCTATACCGAGGGTATTACCCGGGTGACACCGCAGGATCTGGGTTATGCGCAAGAGCTGGGCTATCGTATCAAGCACCTGGGCGTGGCCAGGCAAAACGGGGAGGGGGTGGAACTGCGTGTTCACCCCACTTTGATTCCTGAGCAGCGCCTGCTGGCCAACGTCAACGGTGTCATGAACGCCGTTCTGGTAGAAGGTGATGCGGTTGGTCCCACGCTTTACTACGGTGCGGGCGCCGGTGCACAACCGACGGCCTCGGCAGTGATAGCCGATCTGGTGGATCTGGCGCGCGACCTCAGTGTGGGTCAAACCTGCCGGGTTCCCGCCCTGGGTTTTGCCCGCGACAGCCTGCGGGATCTGCCCATCGTGCCCATAGAAAAGGTGGAGACCGCCTGGTACCTGCGTATGGAAGCGCAGGACAAGCCCGGTGTCATGTCACGCGTGACCAGTATTTTCAGTGAGCAGGGCATCAGCATCGAGGGCTTGATCCAGAAAGCACCGGCGGCGGCGCAAACCTGTGTTGCGGTTATCGTGTTGACCAACAAGGCGGCACAGGGCAATGTCGATAAGGCGGTGCGCGCCATTGAGGCGCTGGATACGATAAACGGGGACATCACCCGGATACGGGTAGAGGCGCTGGACGGTTAACAGATCCTGACAAGGGTAAATAGAAGAGCAAAGAGAAGAGTAAAGAGAAAAGAAACCAGTGAAATATATCAGCACCAGGGGCCAGGCCCCCGCCCTCAATTTTGAAGAAGTCCTGCTTGCCGGGCTGGCTGCCGATGGTGGTCTCTACGTCCCACAAACCCTGCCCACCTTTAGCGCCGCGGAAATTGCTGCCATGGCCTCCCTGGACTATCCGCAGTTGGCCCAAAAAATCATTATGCCGTTTGTCCAGGGCTGTATTGAGGCAGATGACCTGCAGGCCATGGTGCAGGAAACCTACGCCGGGTTTCGCCATAACGCTGTGGCTCCCATGGTGCAGATCGCGGCGAACCAGTGGGTGCTGGAGTTGTTTCATGGCCCGACCCTGGCCTTCAAAGACTTCGCCCTGCAGTTGTTGGGTCGCCTGCTGGACTATGTGTTGGAGCGTCAGCACAAGAAAGTAGTGATTATGGGCGCGACCTCCGGCGATACCGGTTCGGCAGCCATCGAGGGTTGCAAGCGCTGTAACAATATCGACATCTTTATTCTGCATCCGCACCAGCGCGTGTCGGATGTGCAACGCCGCCAGATGACCACGGTGACAGGTGACAATATCCACAACCTGGCGGTAGAGGGTAACTTTGATGACTGCCAGGCGATGGTGAAAGCCAGCTTTGGCGACAAGAGTTTCCTGCCACCAGACCGTAGCCTGGTCGCGGTGAACTCCATTAACTGGGCGCGGATCATGGTCCAGATCGTCTACTATTTCTATGCGGCGGTGGCGCTGGGCGCGCCGTCCCGCCCGATCGCTTTTTCAGTACCCACAGGTAACTTCGGTGACATCTTTGCCGGCTACCTGGCCCGGCAAATGGGCTTGCCCATCGAGCGCCTGATTATCGCCACCAACCGCAATGATGTATTGCACCGGGTGCTGACCACCAACACCTACGCTCGCCAGTCGCTGGCACATACACTGTCACCCAGCATGGACATCACCGTCTCCAGCAACTTCGAACGCCTGTTGTTTGACATGTACGACCGGGATGGCGCAGTAATCGCCGATTTGATGCGGCGTTTTGACCAGGGTGAAATCACTTTTTCAGACACCGCGATGGCCAAAGCCCGTGCCTTGTTCACCAGCGCGCATGTTTCCGATGAGGAAACCTGTCGGCAGATCGCCAGCACCTGGGCCGATTGTGAGTACCTGCTGGACCCGCACAGCGCGATCGGCGTGAAAGCGGCGCTGGCTAGTGGTCTGCCCCCTGAAGTGCCGATTGTTACCCTGGCGACGGCCCACCCGGCGAAATTCCCCGACGCTATCAAGAGCGCCGGACTGGACAATGCGGTGGCCCTGCCTCCGCATTTAAGTGACCTGTTCCAGCGCAGCGAGCGTTTCCATGTGCTGCCCAACAAATTGTCGGCGGTGCAGGACTTCATCGCGACCCATATCAACGCCTGATATCGCGCCATGCACAAGCTTATCCGCAGGCGACCGTCCACCCGTACCGACGCCGGTATTGCGGCCTTTGCCGGCACTGATATTCATCCGCTGCTCGCGCGTATCTACTGCGACCGCGGTATCGACTCGATGGCGCAGCTGGATCTTGGCCTGGCGCAACTGTTGCCTCCCACGCAACTACGCAATGCCGATCGCGCCGCCACCCTGCTGGCGGACGCCCTGGCCGGCGACCAGAAAATTCTCATTATCGGCGACTTCGATGCGGACGGGGCCACCAGTACAGCCCTGGCGGTTTCCGCTCTAAGGGCCTTTGGCGCGAACCAGGTGGACTACCTGGTACCCAACCGGTTCGACTACGGTTACGGCCTGACACCCGAGATCGTCGCGCTCGCCGCGAAGGACAAGCCCGACCTGATCATCACCGTGGACAACGGTATTTCCAGCCTGGAGGGTGTGTCCGCGGCCAATGAACTGGGTATCGCCACCCTGATTACCGACCATCACCTGGCGGGCCGCGAACTGCCGGCGGCGGATGTCATTGTCAATCCCAACCAGAGCGGTTGTGACTTCCCCAGCAAAAATCTGGCGGGTGTCGGTGTTATTTTCTATGTCATGCTGGCGCTGCGGGCCCTGCTGCGTGAACGGGGCTGGTTTGAGCAGCGCCGGGAAATCAACCTGGGCCATTACCTGGATCTGGTGGCACTGGGTACGGTGGCCGATGTGGTGCCGTTGGATCGCAACAACCGTATCATGGTGGCAGCGGGCCTGGCGCGTATTCGTTCCGGCCAGGCCAGGGCCGGTATTCTCGCCCTGCTGGAAGTGGCCTCCCGCCGGCAGAGTTCGGTAGTGGCCTCCGATCTGGGTTTTGCCGTTGGCCCGCGTATCAACGCGGCGGGGCGCCTGGACGATATGTCCATCGGCATTGAGTGCCTGTTGAGTGAGGATGCCGGGCAGGCCAGGGCACAGGCCGCCCGCCTGCACCAACTGAACCAGGATCGCCGGGTCATCGAGCAGGATATGCAGGAGGAGGCACTGCAAATTCTGGCAAAGCTGCAACTGGGGGAAGAGAACGAACCTCCGGTGGCCATGACCCTCTACCAGAGCGGTTGGCATCAAGGCGTGATCGGCATTTTGGCATCACGCATCAAGGATCGGTTACACCGTCCCACCATTGTCTTTGCCGATGGCGATCCCGGGCAGATCAAGGGCTCGGCAAGATCGATCCCCGGCATCCATATCCGCGACATCCTGGATGCTATAGCAACCCGCCATCCGGGGCTCATCACCAAATTCGGCGGCCACGCGATGGCGGCGGGTATGACGCTTCCCCGGGAGGCCTACGAGGATTTCTCTGCGGCCCTGGTCGAGGAGGTGGCCAGACATGCCCGGGATGTGCATTTACAGGCCGTGATTGAATCCGACGGTGAGCTGGCCGCGTCCGACTTTCAGCTGGATCTGGCCACTGAACTACGCTTCGCAGGCCCCTGGGGGCAGCATTTCCCTGAGCCGTTGTTCGACGGGCAATTTCAGATGGTGAGTCAACGGTTGGTGGGGCAGAAGCACCTGAAGATGGTGTTGGCGCCGGTGGGTAGTAAAATTTTGCTGGACGCTATTGCCTTTAATGTGGATCTGGCTGTGTGGCCGGACCCGTCGGTGGAGCAGGTGGAAATCGCCTATCGACTGGATGTAAACGAATACCGCGGGCAGCGTTCGGTGCAGCTTATGGTGGAGTACCTGGTTCCTCCGGGGTGAGGTGTTGTTGCGTTTTTGCAGTCGTTGGAGCGCCGGACCAAAGCCCCGATAAATAACAACAGGAAGAACTTGACCTTACAGTAGCTGTAAGGTTTACATTGGCATCATGAGAAACCCGAGGCGCCTATGAATATCTCCGAAGCAGGCGACGAGGGTCTCGATTGCGCCATTCTCGAGGATCTGGCAGGTTTGGCAGAGGACGCGTCGTGAGTGCCTGCGAGCACGAAAAAGATCAGCGGGCGGCGGCGGACACTGACAGTTGTTGCGGTGCGCAGCCGGTCGCGGCGGGCAGCTGTCATGCGCCGGAAACTACAGCTGAAGACAGCTGCTGTGAGACACCGGCTCGCCGCGATTATTTGTTGTGGGGCAGCATGCTGATTGTGGCAGTGGCCTATCCTGTAGGTGCGTTTCTGCAACACGATCACGATTCGGTTATCGGCATCTTCACCGGCGGTATTTTCGAACTGTTCAACGTCATGTGGTGGGGTATCGCTATCGGCGTTATTTTTGTCGGCATCCTCAGTAGAATCCCGCGGGAACTGGTGATGGGTATTCTGGGCCGTGATGGGGGCGTCAATGGCTTGTTTCGGGCCACTCTGGCGGGCGTATTTCTGGATCTGTGCAGCCACGGCATCCTGGCGGTGGGCATGAAGTTGTATGAGCGCGGTGCCAGTGCCGGCCAGGTAATGGCCTTCCTGTTGGCCAGCCCGTGGAATTCTTTCTCTCTCACCCTGATTCTGTTCGGCCTCATTGGCGTGGGCTGGACGCTATTGTTTATTGTGTTGTCCCTGGTCATCGGGATTATCACCGGCTGCATTTTTGACGCGCTGGTGCGCCGCGGACGGTTGCCGGCCAACCCCTGGCAGGACGAACTTGCAGAGAAGCGGCCGCTGCCGGAATTGTTGCGGGAGTTTCGCCAGACCATGAAGTTTTCCCTCTCGGGCAGTACGGGCATTCTGCGAGAGGGTTTTGCCGGTTCCCGGGTGGTCATCCGCTGGTCGCTTTTTGGCCTGATACTCGCCGGCCTGATTCGTGCACTGGTGCCTGAAGAAGCCTTCGCCACCTGGTTTGGCGCCACCATGGGCGGCTTGTGGCTGACCCTGCTGGCGACCTCGATTATCGAGGTCTGTTCCGAGGGCTCCACCCCTATTGCGGCAGACCTGATGAACCGTGCAGACGCCCCGGGCAACAGCTTCACGTTCCTGATGGCCGGTGTGGCCACCGACTACACCGAAATCATGTCTATTCGCGATACCACCAAATCCTGGCGCATCGCACTGTATCTGCCGCTGATAACCGTGCCCCAGGTCATGCTGATAGGTGCGGTGCTCAACCAGTTCTGATTCCCTAGCGGCCCTCGCTACGGTAAAATGCGCGGCTTTTACGGAACTGGACAGGCAAATGCTCGAGATAAACCCGCTGCTTACGCAAATCAAGGACATCAAAGCGCGCACTGACGTGCTTAGGGGGTATCTTTGACTTTGATAACCGCAAGGAACGTCTCGTTGAGGTAGAGCTGGAGCTGGCCGAGCCCAGCGTCTGGGACAATCCACCGCGCGCCCAGGAGTTGGGGCGTGAACAGTCTGTGCTGGAGGGGATAGTCCACACCATTGAACAGCTCGATACCGGTGCTGCCGATGCCGGGGATTTGCTGGAGATGGCGGCGGCGGAGGATGATGAGGGCACCGTTGCGGAAATAAAATCAGAGGTCGCCGACCTTATCAAAATACTGGAACAGCTGGAATTTCGGCGCATGTTCAGTGGTGAGATGGACGCCAATAATGCGTATCTGGACATTCAGTCAGGTTCCGGCGGCACTGAGGCCCAGGACTGGGCGGAAATGATGCTGCGCATGTACCTGCGGTGGGGTGATGCCAGGGGCTTTAAAACCGAGCTGGTTGAGGCATCGGGCGGGGAAGTGGCGGGCATCAAGAGCGCCACTATCAAGTTCGAAGGGGAATACGCGTTTGGCTGGCTGCGCACCGAAACCGGTGTACACCGCCTGGTGCGCAAATCTCCCTTCGATTCCGGCAACCGGCGACACACGTCTTTTGCCTCGGTGTTTGTGTCCCCTGAAATCGACGACAACATCGAGATCGAAATCAATCCGGCGGACCTGCGCATAGATACCTACCGCGCCAGTGGCGCCGGCGGGCAGCACGTGAACAAGACGGATTCGGCGGTGCGTATCACGCACAACCCAACCGGTACCGTGGTGCAGTGCCAGACTGAGCGCTCCCAGCACCAGAACAGGGATAACGCCATGAAACTGCTGCGCGGTAAGCTGTACGAGTTGGAAATTCTCAAGCGCAATGAGGAAAAGCAGGCGCTGGAGGACAGTAAGGCGGACATCGGCTGGGGCAGCCAGATTCGCTCCTACGTGCTGGACGCCTCGCGTATCAAGGATTTACGCACAAATGTAGAAACCAGCAACACCCAGGCGGTGTTGGACGGAGATATCGACCAGTTTATCGAGGCATCATTGAAAAGCGGGCTATAAGTTACCTTAGATTAAGGTCATCCCGGAACGCCGTCCGCACGGGAATAACAAATAAGTGGGTTTCCGGGGGCCGGCCATCCGGACACGCACCAGTGCAGCACTAACTATTGGATGAGAAAGTATGAACGATCAGGACGAAAGCAAGTTAGACGAGAATAAGCTGATTGCCGAGCGACGTGGAAAATTGGCGCAGTTGCGCGACAAGCGTAACCCTTTCCCCAATGATTTCAGGCGCACGGCGATGGCTGACCACTTGCACCGTGAGTACGGCGAGTCCTCCAAGGAGGAACTGGAACAGGCCAATCGCGTCTACGCGGTAGCCGGGCGGCTGATCCGCAATCGCGGCGCTTTCCTGTTGATCCAGGACGGCGCCGACCAGATCCAGCTGTACGTCAATCGCAAAGGCCTGGATCAGGACACCCTGGCGGAGATCAAAAGCTGGGACCTCGGGGATATTATTGGCGCCAGCGGGCCGATTCACAAATCGGGCAAAGGCGACCTGTACATCAATATGGAAGAGGCGCGCCTGTTGACTAAAGCCCTGCGCCCCCTGCCTGACAAATACCACGGGCTGGCGGACCAGGAGCTGCGTTACCGCCAGCGCTATGTGGACCTTATCGTCAGTCCGGAGTCGCGGCAGGTGTTCCGCACTCGCTCCAGGATCATTGAGTTTATCCGCGATTACATGAGTGCTCTGGACTTTATGGAAGTGGAGACGCCGATGATGCAGGTTATTCCCGGTGGTGCGGCGGCCAAGCCTTTCGTCACCCACCACAATGCCCTGGCTATGGACATGTACCTGCGTATCGCGCCGGAGCTGTACCTGAAGCGCCTGGTGGTGGGCGGTTTCGAGCGCGTGTTCGAAATCAACCGCAGCTTTCGCAATGAGGGGCTCTCTACCCGGCACAACCCCGAGTTCACCATGCTGGAGTATTACTGGGCCTACGCGGATTACGAGGACGCGATGAACCTCACCGAGGACATGCTGCGCAAGCTGACCGAGACAGTGCTGGGAGACACGTCGGTGCAGTATCAGGGCAGCACTTATGATTTTTCCCAGCCATTCGCGCGTATCACGGTGTTCGATTCCATTGTGCATTACAACGAGGATATTACGGCGCAGCAACTGGCGGATGAGGTTGCGGCGCGGGAGTTGGCCAAAAAGCTGGGTATTACGCTCAAAGACAGCTGGGGCCTGGGGAAAGTGCAGATCGAGATTTTTGAGAAAACCGTGGAGCATCTGCTGGACCAACCCACTTTTATCACCGCCTATCCCACGGAGGTCTCGCCACTGGCACGGCGCAATGACAATGACCCTTTCGTAACGGATCGCTTTGAGTTTTTTGTTGGCGGCCGGGAACTGGCCAACGGCTTTTCCGAGTTGAACGATGCGGAAGACCAGGCTGAGCGCTTTCTGGCGCAGGTGGCGGAAAAAGACGCGGGAGACGAGGAGGCCATGCACTACGATCACGATTATATCCGTGCTCTGGAGTACGGCCTGCCGCCGACGGCGGGGGAGGGTATCGGCATTGATCGCCTGGTTATGTTGTTTACCGACTCGACGTCTATTCGGGACGTGTTGTTGTTTCCCCATATGCGACCTGAGTAGGGCGCCTGGCGCGCAATGCGCACCCTACGGTGGGGTGTTTGGGGTGAGCTGTGGGTCTTCGGTAGGGTGCGCATTGCGCACCGAATGCGCTACACTCGCTGTCTAACTGATTTGCTTGAGGATATAGCATTGCACGTGATCCGGTTGCCCTCGCTGGCTGCAGTAACCCTGGCACTGCTATTGCAAGCCTGCACGACCACGCCACCGGCAGGGGACGTGGCGGCGGAACCCATTACGGGCCCACAGCCCGTGCCGGAGTTGACCCTCAACCTGCCGCAGCAGGAAGACAGTACCTGTGCCGCGCAGAACCAAACGGATTACACGTTCCTGGAAAAGGGTTTCACCGCCCTGGCTGCCGGGGATCATAGTGAGGCGGTGCAGTATTTTCAGCGCTATCAACGCCTGGAGTCATCGCCACAGGCGGGCTGGGAGGCGGGTATTGCGGTCGCCTATGTCGGCATGCTGCCGCACAGTCCTTTATACGATCCGCAAGCGGCGCGAAAATCCTATAGCAGCTTGAAAGGCCGGCAGGTGGAGGGTGCGCCGGTACACGAAAAGATACTCCTTATGCGTGACTCCCTGGAAATATTCGTGACCTTGAGTTGGCAAAACCACCAGTTGCGCGCCGACAATGTCGTTCTCGAGGAAGAAGTGGCCAAGCGTGAGGAAGCGCTCAAGCGTCTGCGTGAGCTAGCTCTGGGTCAGAAGGGAGTAAAACCGTAAAAGTCGAGCCGGCTCCCATTTCACTTTGCACATCGATACTGCCACCCATAAGCTCACAATAATTCCGGCAAATGGCCAGTCCCAGGCCCGTGCCGCCATAGTTCGCGGTGGTGGATGAGTCGGCCTGTACGAAAGCCTCGAACACCCGGGACCGCGCCTCTTCATCCATGCCTATTCCCGTATCGCGCACTGAAAACTCCACCCAGCCGGAACGTTCGGGAACCTTGCGGGCGAACACGCTGATGTAGCCCTGCTCGGTAAATTTACAGGAGTTGCTCAACAGGTTGGTGAAAATCTGCCGGAACTTGGTGGCATCGTTATACATCGTGGTCAGTTCATCCAGGTCAGACAGTTGCAGTTCATTCTTTCCTTCACGTAACAAGGGTTCAAGAGAGTCGCACACCTGGGCGATAATTTCTTTGGGCTGGAATGTCTCGCAGTGCAGGGACATTTTGCCGGTCTCTATCTTGGAAAGATCCAGAATATCGTTGATCAGGCTCAGCAACTGCCGCCCGGACCTGGTGATCTTGCCCAGGTCTTGCCTGACTTGCGGGCGATCCACTTCGCCTTCGTCGCCCAACTCTTCATGCAGCATTTCGCTGTAGCCGATAATGGCGTTCAGGGGTGTGCGCAGTTCGTGGCTGACATTGGCCAGGAAGATACTTTTGGCGGCATTGGCCTCATCGGCGGAGTCCTTTGCCTTGCGCACGTCATAGATGGCGTTGCGCAGCTTGTCGGACATGTCATTGAAGGCGTTCGCCAGGTCTCCCAGTTCCCCGTCGTCGTCAATGTTGTCTATGCGGTAGTTGAGGTCGCCACTGCCAATGCGCTCGGTGCCCGTTTTCAGGCGTTTCAGCGACGTGTTGGTATAGCGCACCAGAAAGAAGCCCAGGGTAGCCGTGAGAAAAATCGACGCCAGAAAGGCAATCACCGTAATACGGTCGGTGAGGGAGATGGTGCGGTCGATAATGGCCGCGCGCTGTACGGCGATGAATGACTGGCGCTGCTCCAGTTCCTTCAATCGCTGACTGGCCTCCAGATAGGGCAGGGGGTCATCCATGTCCATATCAAAGTCCGGGTCGTTGTAGCCGCGGTAGAAATCCAGCCAGCCTTGCAGCAGGTTGCTGCTGCTCTGCCATAGTTGTTCATAGTGCAGTGCGGTAATGCTATGACTGAGCTTACCCAGTTTCTGGATCTTGCCGATGATGGTGACGATGCCGTCTTCGGCCTGCTGTAGTTCCTCCTCGTCCAGTTGATCGTCAGTGGTGTCGCGCAATGTGGCGAGAAACAGAATCTGCTGGAGCTGATCAGCCAGTAGTTGCTCTATCTCGGTGGTAAGCTGTGTCGCGCTTACTGAGTCGCGATATTCGTCCATACTCTGGTTCCTGGCGTAACTACCCCAGAAATGGGTACCCACGTTTATTGCAAACAGGACCAGGATAGTGATCAGCGAGAGGGTGAGTCGGCGACGTAAACTCATGCGCGGGTGAGTTTCTCTATTTTTATAAGCAGGCCTGGAAAATCCACTGGCTTGGTCGCATAGTCGTCGCAGCCGGCTTCCAGGGCGTTGAGCCGATCCGCCTCGCTGGCATGGGCGGTGAGGGCGATAATGGGAATGTGGCTAATGCGTTCATCTTCCCGTGCCTGGCGACTGGCGGCCCAGCCGTCCAAGACCGGCAAATTCATGTCCATTAAAACTACACTGGGCTGTTCACTGAGCATCAGGTTCAGCGCCTGCTGGCCATTGCCTGCTGAAATGACTTCCAGGCCCGCACGATTGAGTCGCCGAACCAGCATATCCCGGTTCAGTTCGTTGTCTTCCACCAGCAGGATGGGCCCGGTGTCGGTCACGTGACCCCCTGTATAATCTGGTGAACGACAATTGACTCGTCGATGCCCTTGACTTTGACTTCCTGGCTATCGCCGACCTGGAAGTTGCCCCGCAGGCTGCGCAGGGTACTTTCGGAGATCAGGATCTCACCGCCCGCGGTGAGATCCTCGATACGCGAGGTCACGTTCATGGGGTGACCCACGAAGCCGTACTTGCTGCGCCGTTCGGAGCCGATATTACCGGCGATGACGTCGCCAGTATTCAGCGCTATCCCCGTTTTTACTACCGGTAATCCCTCTGCCTCGTTGCGGGCGTTGATGGTGGACATGGCCGCCTGCATCTCCAGGGCACAGTTGAGAGCGCGGTCCGCGTCGTCATCGCCGCGTTTTGGGGCGCCAAACACCGCGAGAATGGCATCGCCTATGAATTCGTCGATAGTGCCCTGGTGCGCCATGATGATGTCGGTCATAGCGCCCAGGTAACGGTTGAGCATGGTAACCACCTGGGCCGGCGCCAACCTTTCACTGAGGGTGGTAAAGCCCCGAATATCAGACATCAATATGGTCACCTTGCGCAGGTCGCCACCCAACTCCAGGCCCTCCGGGCGCTCCAGGATGTCGGTGACAATCTCATCGGACAGGTAGCGCCCGAAGGTCGCACGGATGAACTTTTCGTTACGCTCTAACTGCTGGCGATATTGTTCCTCCCTGTCATGCCAGCGCTTGCGCTCGATGCCCGCCTTGATGCGCGCCTGCAGCAACACAGGGTTGAATGGTTTGAACAGGTAGTCATCGGCACCGGCTTCAATACATTCGATAATGCCGTCCATGTCCTGGTTGCCGGAGATGATGATGACCGGGGTGGCGCGCCACTCGGGGTGCTCCTTGATGCGGCGTAATACTTCACGCCCGTCCATTCCCGGCATTAACAGGTCCAGTAATACCACGTCCACATCACTCTGCTCCAGGGCGTGCAGGGCCTCCTCTCCGCTGGCCGCCGTGACCACGAAGTGCCCCATGCGAGACAGGTTCCTGGCAACCAGTTCCCTGTTTTCCTTAAGATCGTCCACTGCCAGGATAAAGCCCGGCTCAGACTGAATCTTCTGCGCCTGCAGCAGGGGCTGCGCAGTTCCCACACCATTGCCGGTATGGGCACTATGGGCGGCGTGTATGGCCTCCAGTAGTTGTGACAGGGTTTCGTCCAGTGCGGGCTGTTGTGGGCCGATATCCTCTCGCAACATTTCCCCATAGCCGCGGATGGCAGCCAGAGCGTTCATCAGGTCGTGGGTGTTGCTCCTCTGTGTCGTATCCTCCAGCATCCGCTGCAGACGGTCGGCGCCTTCGAACAGCCTGGAGAAATCCTCCAGAGCCTCGTGGTCCAGTTCTGCCTGCCGGCCACTGAACAATTCCCGCAATTGGATGATGGCGCGCAGCAGGTGGTCACCCCACGCGGTGTCGGCCGCTCTGGTGTTGGTGGCCACGGTCTAGTGCCGCCGCCGCCGGGTTGGCACTGATCCTGACTTGTCAGCTGCTTGGAGCACTGGGCACATCCTTATATTCATCCTCAGCACAGAGTATAACTAGCTGCGTGGGACTGTGGAAATGTGGATTTTGGCGATTAAATTAACAGAAGCGGTGCAAAATTGATTTCAAAGGTGCGTTTTGCCAAAACTTTGGGTTATTATTCTGTCGTGGCTTTATGGATTAGGCTTAAAAAGGGTCGGGTGCTTCGATGTTGCAGCAAGTAGAGATATTTCAGGGTCTTTCACCGGAAGAGTTGAAGGCATTGGCGGCGACCAGTACCAGTCGCTCTTTTCCCAAGAACACGGTGGTCATTCATGAAAACGATCCTGCGGATTCGCTGTTTGTGATCGAGAGCGGCAAGGTCAAGGTGTACTGCAGCGACAAAAATGGCAAGGAATTCATCATGAATACCCAGAGTGTTGGGGATTACTTTGGTGAACTGGCCCTGTTGGATGACTCTACCCGCTCCGCATCGGTGCGCACGGTGGAGAAGTCCAGCTTCTGTATCATCTATAAGGAAGATTTTAACCGAGTATTGGAGGAACACCCCAATATCGGCCGCCAGCTGGTCCGCAACCTGGCGCAGCGAGTCCGCAAGCTGACGGCGGATGTGAAGAGTCTGGCTTTACAGGACGTTTACGGTCGTGTGGCCAATGTATTGATGGATCTCTCTGAGGAGCGCGGCGACGGCACGCTTTATATCCCGGAAAAGCTCACGCAACAGGATATCGCTGATCGGGTGGGGGCATCGCGTGAAATGGTCGCGCGGATTCTCAAGGACCTCACAATTGGTGAGTACATCCGCTTCGAAGGGCGGCATATCATTATCAATACCCGGTTACCGGCCAAGTATTAGATCGGCTTCTGCTCCCTGCAGCTCTCGGTCGCTTGCCGGGAGTTAGATTAACTGCTGAATCCGCGCCTCACAGTCGCCCATACCACCATTCGGTTGGAACCCCACGCCCTCATGGCGGTATGGGCGATCGCGAGCCTTCGCACAAACGGTTCGATACCCCTACCCCTACCCCCAAAGAGTATCAGCCTCTACCTTAAGTAAGCGCCGAAACCACAGTGAACTAATCGACAACCTCTTTGACCGTCAAGCCCAGCCGCCCACTGGCTAATCTGGCCTCTACCTCATCCCCCACCGACACTTTGCTGGCATCGGTAAGCACCTTGCCTTGATTATCGGTCACGATGGCATAACCCCGTTGCAGTGTGCCCAGGGGGCTGAGGGAATCCAGCATCTGGGCCAGGTGGGCCAAGTGGCTGCCGGCCTGCTGTAACCGCTGCTGTATGGCGGCCTCCAGGCGCTGCTGCAATTGGCTGGTGTCGCGCTGCAGTTGTTGCAGGCGCGGTAGCGGTGATCGGGCGTGGAGGCGGCTTTCCAGCAGGGTCAGTTCACTGCGGCGCCTGCGCAGCAGGTTTTTCTGGGCCAGCACCAGGCGCTGTTCCAGGTCGTCCAGGCGCTGGGCCTGTTCCCGCAGTTGCGCCCCGGGGTGTTTGAGGCGCCGCCGCAGGTGGCCCAGTTCGATGGCGGCATCTGCAAGTTTGCGCCGGATAAGGCGCACCAGGTTGGTTTCAATGGCCTGCAGGCGTTGTTGCCACTCACGCTGGTCGGGGCTCAGCAGTTCCGCCGCGGCTGAGGGGGTGGCGGCGCGGTGATCGGCCACCATGTCGGCGATGCTGAAATCCACCTCGTGCCCCACGGCGCTGACCACCGGCAGGTCGCTGGCGGCAATGGCCCGTGCCACAATTTCTTCGTTGAAGGCCCACAGGTCCTCCAGGGAACCACCGCCACGCCCGACTATCAGGGCATCCAGCTGTATTTTTCCTTGCCGTTGCCAGCGATTGGCCCGTTCGATGGCGCTGGCGATCTGTGCGGCGGCATCGTCACCCTGCACGGCAACCGGCAGCAGGGATACGCCAATGGCGGGGCAGCGGCGGCGCAGTACGGTAAGGATGTCGTGGATGACGGCGCCGCTGGGAGAGGTGATGACGCCCAACTGTGACACACTGGTTGGCAGGGGCTTTTTGTGTTCGGGGTCAAACAGGCCCTCGGCCAATAATTTGGCCTTGAGCTTCTCGAAAGCGGCCTGCAGGGCACCGGCCCCGGCGTGCTCCAGGTGTTCCACGATCAGTTGGAACTCGCCGCGCCCCTCGTACAGGGACACCCGACAGCGCAAGCGTATGGCGTCGCCGCTTTCCGGCGTGAACCGCACCCGTTGATTGCGGCTGCGAAACATCGCGCAGCGCACCTGGGCCTTGCCGTCCTTGAGGGAGAAATACCAGTGTCCGGAGGAGGGAGCGGCGAAATTGCTGACCTCACCCTCCACCCAGACGAAGTCGAAATGGCTCTCCAGCAGTGTCCGGGCCTGGCGGTTAAGCTGGCTGACGCTCAGGGCGGGCGGTGGACTGGCGGTGGTAAATGGGTTGGACAAGCTGCCTTCCAGAGGGATTTTTTTGGCCCGACGGCCTGTTGAAAACTTCTCAGGCGAGTGCGGTACACCAACAGCAGGCGCTTTTAAGCGAGGTGAAAATACCTGAGAAAGCGGAGTGTACACGGCAGTACATGAGCATTTCGAGGGTGATTTCAACGCCGTATCGTGCCGGCTGAGAGATTTTCAGCAGGTTGCAGTGTACTGCACCAATAATTGTGATGCACTACACAAAGATTTATAATTGCTCGTTTAAGTCAAGCTAGCCAACCGCCGGAGATAGTCCCTATGTTGCGTATCGCTCAGGAAGCCCTTACTTTTGACGATGTTCTGTTAACACCCGGGTACTCAGAGGTGATCGCTACGGATGTGTCGCTGCGCACGCGGCTCACCCGCGAAATCGAGCTGAATATCCCCCTGGTGTCTGCGGCGATGGACACGGTTACCGAGTGGCGCCTGGCCATTGCCATGGCCCAGGAAGGCGGTATTGGCATCCTCCATAAAAGCATGACCATTGCTGAACAGGCCGAACATGTGCGCAAGGTCAAGAAGTTTGAAAGCGGGGTGGTCAAGGACCCCATTACCATCCAGCAGACCGCCACTGTTGCCCAGTTGACAGAATTGACCAGCGCCCACGGTATTTCCGGGGTGCCGGTGCTGGACGGGCAGGATCTGGTGGGTATCGTTACCCGGCGCGATGTGCGTTTTGAATCCAATCCACAGCGGCTGGTGTCCACCATCATGACCCCGCGGGACAAGCTGGTTACTGTCAAGGAGGGTGCCGGCTCGGATGAGGTGCAGGGCTTGTTGCATCGGCACCGCATCGAAAAAATTCTGGTAGTGAACGATGCTTTCGACCTGTGCGGCATGATTACAGTCAAGGATTTTGACAAAGCCGAGAGTTTCCCCGACGCCTGTAAGGACTCCCTCGGCCAGTTGCGGGTGGGTGCATCGGTGGGTACCAGCCCCGACACAGGCGACCGGGTGGAAGCTCTGGTCAACGCCGGTGTTGACGTGCTGGTAGTCGATACCGCTCACGGGCACTCCCGCAATGTCATTGAGCGGGTGAGGATGATCAAGGCCGACTACCCGTCCATGCAGGTGATCGGCGGTAATATCGCCACCGCCGCCGCGGCGATAGCCCTGGCCGAGGCCGGTGTGGATGGGGTCAAGGTGGGTATCGGTCCCGGCTCTATTTGCACCACACGTATTGTTACGGGTACCGGAGTGCCGCAGATTACGGCTATCGCCAACGTCACCGAGGCCCTCAAGAGCACGGATATTCCTCTGATAGCCGATGGCGGTATTCGCTTTTCCGGTGATGTCGCCAAGGCTCTGGTG
>QNFR01000010.1 GCA_003646405.1 Gammaproteobacteria bacterium | reverse complement strand
GTGTTGATCCCAGTGCGCCAATTAATCCCGGGTATAAAACATCAGCCAGAAGAACCCACCAAACCCGGCTATTGTTGAGGCCAACAAAATGCCGGTCTTGGCCATCAGCAGATCCTGCGCCAAACCGACAAAGGCCAGATCGGCGATAAAGATCGACATGGTGAAACCAATACCACCCAGCAGGCCGACCCCAAAGATGTGCTTCAGATTAAGCCCCACTGGCAAATCAGCCCAGCCCAGCTTTACCACCAACCACGTGAAGCCAGCGATGCCCAGGGGTTTGCCCAGCACCAGTCCGGCCAGCACCCCCAGGGTGATGGGGTGGTTGAGGTAGCTGCCAAAGTTGGCGAAGTCAATCGGGATACCCGCGTTGGCCAGGGCGAAGATGGGAATAACCAGGTAGGCCACGGGCAGGTGCAGCGTATGTTCCGCCCGCTGCGCGGGGGCCTGCACCAATTGCACACCATCTCCCAGGGATGTCACCAGCGAGCGGAAGCGGTTGTTGTGAATAATGTCCGGGTTGTCGGCGACGGCTTCCAGCATTTTGCTGGTAGTGTCTTGCATGCGGGAAATGAACAGGGCTGGTTCGAACTTGGGCCGAATGGGAATCACAAAGGCTACCAGGATGCCGGCAATGGTGGCGTGTATGCCGCTGGCCAGCATAAAGACCCACAACAGGATGCCGACAAAAGCATAGGGCAGGGAACGGCGTACGCCGCCCAGGTTGAGGAATAACAGGCCCAGGGTGCAGGCGGCCGTATAAGCCAGCGCCTGTAAGTCTATCGATTCCGTGTAAAACACAGCGATAACGGCGACGGCGCCCAGGTCATCGACGATGGCCAGGGCGATCAGGAAAGTGATCAGATTCTTGGGGATGCGCGGCCCCAGCAGGCTCAGGGCCCCGATCGCGAAGGCGATGTCGGTCGCCATGGGAATGCCCCAACCCTTGGCGCCGCTGCCGGAGGTGTTGAGTGCGAAATAACACAGGGCGGGAATTAACATGCCGCCAATGGCCGCCATGATAGGTAATAGCGCCTGGCGCGAGGAGGATAGCTCACCTACCAATAGTTCGCGCTTCAGTTCCAGTCCCATGATCAGGAAGAACAGTGCCATCAGCGCTTCGTTGATCCAGTGGTGTATGGATAGAGAAAAAGTGTGGCTGCCAAACGTCAGGCTTATCTGGGTGTGCAGGAAGTGCTCGTACTCATCGTGCAGTGGCCCATTGGCGACCACCAGTGCGACCACGGCGCAGATCATCAGCAATACACCACTGGTGGTCTGGCGGTGGATGAACTCTTCCAGGGGTGTCAAAATCCGGTCGAAGGATTTTTCCCAGGGGGCGTTATAGATGCCTTTGCCTTTAGCCATAGCGAGGAAAACTCTCTGAAAAAGTTGGAATCGTCATAGGGCCCGCAGGAACGGTCCATCCACACACAGGCGGCGGCCATCGGGCGCAGCGCAGGCACCGCAAATACCGACTCCGCACTTGGTCAGGTAGTCGATGGCGCTGAAAATCTGGTCGGGTCGACAAAATTCCCGCTGCACGGCAGTGGCGGCGTGGACCATGGGCTGTGGCCCGCAGTTGTAAAATACCAGTAGATCCCGCTCTTCGGGTGACATGCCCTGCAGGCGCTCGCGCAACAACTCTGTAACAACACCCTGGTAGCCGGCGCTGCCATCGTCAGTGGCCACGTGTACATCGGCGACCAGGCGACACTCATCCAGGTAGTATAGACGTTGCGCGGTGCGGGCCCCGGCGAAAATTTCCGCGTTGCCGAAATCCCGCGTGATCTGGTAGACGGCAGCCAGCCCGGTACCACCAGCCACTGCCATGATTTTCGCGCCTTCAGGGGGCGTTACGGGGATGCCGTGAGGCCCTCGCACGTAGGCCGCGGTGCCTGGGGGCAGGTCCATCAGGGTATGGGTGAATACGCCGACATCGATAACCACCAGGGAAAAAGGGTCGTCAGTCAGCGCGGAAAAGGGCTTTTCACCCACGCCGGGTAGCCACAAAAAAATGAATTCACCGGCCTGTACGTTAACCTTGCGGTCAAAGGTGAGGATGGTGATGTCCTCGCATACCCGTTTATTTTCAACCAGTGTGACTGGATGAAAGCTCATATCTATATCGTAGCGAATATGGGATTCGGCCCTGTTGCGCTCATGTTCAAGGTCGGTGGCCAGTACCTTGAAGTAATCCGCGATTTCGGCAGTGGTAAGCCCGATCAATGCTGACCCCACACCCACGATAGAGGCGCCGGCATGGAGATAGGCGCGCACATCGTCGGCGCTGCTCACTCCGCCGCAACCAATGATCGGGCAGTCGGTGACAGCGGCTATTTCCCGCACGCATTTCAGGCCGATGGGCAGTATGCCTTTACCGGACATGCCGCCGGCACCATTGCTTAATACCGGGTGGCCGTGGGCGGAGATGTAGCCCGGGCCAACTGTATTGATGGCGCACAGGCCATCGGCCCCGCCGGCGATTGCGGCCCTGGCGATCTCACCGATATCGGGTGTATTGGGGGTAAGCTTGGGAATGACCGGAATATCCACCACCGCTTTTACCGCGGCGGTAATTTCGCGCACGACTTCCGGGTCCTGTCCCATGGCCATGCCGTAGCCACTGGCGTGGGGGCAGGACAGGTTCAGCTCCAGCCCGTCCGAGAATGGTGCCAGGATTTTGGCGACCTCGACAAACTCCTCAACGCTGCCCCCGAAAATCGATGTCAGGAGGAAGCGGTCCTGCGGCACCGTCAACTGCGCCAACAGTTCCGCTGATGCGTGGGCCCCCGGGTTGGTCAAGCCAACAGCATTGACGAAGCAACCGGGTGCATACTGGCTGAGTATCGGTTCGCGGTAGCCGGCGCGAGGCTCCAGACCGATACTCTTGGTGGTTACCACGCCCACATCGGGCATTTGGTCGAATACGTATTGAATGATGGGCGTTGCCGTGGTGACGATGCCTGAGGGGATGGTGAGGCGACCGGAGAGGGTTTTGCCAAAAAAATCTGTGTTCAAGGTAGTGGACTCGCGCGTCGAGTGGATGAGTGCATCAAAATCCTCGCAATTATACTGGTTTGGAGCCCCGTAGACGACTTTGTCCCGGTAGCCACTGAAAATCGTATTGGCGGAGCCATTCAAGTGTCTGAATAGCCCAAATATTGTAACTTATCAACACCATCGGGCTCTAAGCAGCAAGCGAGTATTGCAGCCCCTGGCCGGATTGGCTTACCATGGTCGATCGAAAGTGCATTACCCATGAGGTGTGTTGATGTCAGGTCAGATTCCAGCCATTCTGGTGGCGCAAGAAGATGGTACGGTGGTTTCCCAGAACAGGGCCGCTCGACGCTTGCTGGGCAAGAAGACCGGCGCATATTGTTGGGATGTCGTGGGCGGATTGAAAGGTGCGGAAGGGTTGCCCTGTCAACGCGATTGTGTCCTGCGACTGCTCGCTACCGGTATGGACAATTCTCTCCATACTTCCTTCAGGTACGGTGGCCAACGACACCACCTGTCCTGTGTTCCAGTAGATGGTACGGTTGTATGCGCCCTGACCCGCGACGCGGAACACTCGCCGGAACACGGGCAAACCCTGACTCCGCGTGAGCGCACAGTTCTGGAACTACTCGCCGCCGGTGAGACGACCGCTTCCGCAGCGACCTGTCTCGCAGTAACTGAGGCCACGGTTCGCACACATGTGGAAAACATGCGCGCCAAGCTGGGAGTTAATACTCGCGCAGCAATCGTCGCGAACGGATTTCGATTCGGCTATCTGGACTAAATCCCGGTGGCTCCCGCCACCGGTGTAGGCGTCGGCCCCCGGGTCTGTTCTCCACCACCTGCCAAATAGTACCGTAACGGCATCGGTCAAACGACCGATGCGGTGCACTGACCATATCGCTAGTGTGTCCTCCCGGATACTGCGGTGCCGTGGTATCGGATTGGTTGGTGCATAGCTGGACCCATCGGGAGCTAAATCATGAGTAAAGAAGTAAAGCAACGCGGGGAACCCAACCCCTGCGTTTTTATCCACGTCAATCACAAACAAATTCTCGGTGCCATAGTGGGCAAGTACGCCCTGGAAAAACACTCCTCCAACACGGACAAGTTCGATGTAAAGTTTATTGAGGTGAAAGACCAGGCCTTTCTCCACGACAAGGAGGGCCAGTTCTACCTGCGCGATGGCGGCAAGCGTAAGTGGTTGAACAATGACCTGCAGTCCTTCACCCCGCTGCGTTTCATGCCCCCGGAACTGATGGGCTACAAGGGCAGGGCATTGGTCATCGACCCGGATGTCTTCGCGGTCGGCGATGTCTGGGAGTTGCTGAATCGCGACATGGCCGGGAAGTCGCTGATGTGTCGCCCGAAATCCGGCAATAAGGGCAGGCGTGGCGCGCTGGCCTCCAGTGTCATGCTGCTTGACTGCGCCAGGCTCAAGCACTGGAAAACGGCAGAACAATTCAACGAGATGTTTGAGTTCAAACGCGATTATATGCAGTGGATCGGTTTGTACCTGGAGGATCGCAGTTGTATCGGCCTGTTCGAGAACGAGTGGAACGACTTCGATCACCTCACCAAAGACACCAAAATGCTGCACACCACCAAACGCTGGCATCAGCCCTGGAAGACCGGACTGCCGATAGACTTCCGCCCGGCCGATACATTCCGGCTGTTTCCTCCCAAGCACTGGATGCGCCGGGCGCGTCGTAGCATTTTTGGGGATTACTACCTGGCGGGCACGTACAAGGCCCACCCGGATCCGGCGCAGGAGCGTTTTTTCTTCCAGTTGGTCAGCGAATGCCTGGATACGGGAGTGATCACCGAGGCGGATGTGCGCAGCGAAATGGCGCACAACCACGTGCGCCACGACGCCCTGGACCTGATAAAGCAATTGGCGGCCTGACCTGGCTCCACCCGAGGATTAACCGATGAGGATTCACCCATGCCCCTTATAGACCTGAATGCACTCGATAACTGTGAATTGCAGACCGATCCCTTTGATTACATAGTTGTTCCGGATTTTCTGCCACCAGAGGCGCTGAAGCGCATCAATGTCGATTATCCGGCGATCGATACCGCGACTAACCATGAACTGAATGATCTGAAATACGGCCCGCTTTTCACAAGTTTCCTGTTTGAACTGCAGACCGATGAGTTTCGCGCGCATCTGGGGGACAAGTTTGGTGTAGACCTCAGCAACTGCCCCACGACCATCACGGTGCGCAAGTACTGCGAACACAGTGACGGCCATATTCACACCGACCACAAGAGCAAGGTCATTACCGTGCTGGTGTACTTTAACGAGGAGTGGAACAGCGATGACGGCTGCCTGCGGATGCTGCGCTCCTCATCGGACCTGGAGGACTACACCGCCGAGGTGAAGCCACTGGGTGGTCGCCTGTTGGCCTTCCGGCGCACTGACTGGTCCTGGCACGGGCACAAGCCGTTCGTCGGTGAGCGACGCATGTTGCAGTACAACTTTCTGTCCGACAGCAAACTGGCTCAACTCAACCAAAAAGTCAGCCGTATGGGCACACACTTCGGCAAGCGTGTGCTGGGAATGCGCTAGGAGTCTGTCGGACTTAACCGTCCGCAGTAGGACAGTGTTAAGTCCGGCAGACTCCTAGACATGTCAGATCTCATCTGCCAAATAGTACCGTAACGGTATCCGTCAAACGACCGATACAGAGCGCCGGTTATACTGCTAACGTGCCTCCCGGGGTGCCTTGATGCTGTGGTGCCGGCTGGTAATCATCAGAACTTTTCGGGAGCCAATTCATGAATAAAGCAGTACAGAAGCGCGGGGAGTCTAAACCCTGCGTATTCATCCATGTCAATCACAAACAGATTCTCGGTGCTCATGTAGGCGAGAAGTCCCTGCGTTACTTTTCCAGGAACAACGACAAGTTTGATGTTAAATTCATCGAAACGAAGGACCACCCCTTCCTGCTGGCCAAGGAAGGCGAAATGTTTCTGCGCAATGGCGTAGAGCGCCGGTGGCGTATGAACGACCTGCAATCTTTCACGCCGCTACGATTCATGCCACCGGAACTGATGAACTACCAGGGTCGGGCCGTGGTCATCGACCCGGACGTGTTCGCGGTCGGTGATGTCTGGGATCTGCTTACAAGGGACATGGGGGGCAAGGCCATCATGTGCCGGCCCCGCAGCAAGACCAGCCGGGATATCAACGGGAAATTGGCGTCAAGTGTCATGCTGCTGGACTGCGCCAAGCTCAAGCACTGGAATGCCGAGCAACAATTCAACGAAATGTTCGATGGGCGGCGAGACTACAAGAAGTGGATTACCCTGATGTATGAGGATCGCAGCACTATAGGGCTTCTCGAAAACAGTTGGAACGATCTGGACGTGCTGAACAGAAAAACGAAGATGCTGCATACGACCAAGCGTTGGACGCAACCCTGGAAGGCGGGCCTGCCCATCGATTTCGTGCCAGCCGACAAGTTCGATGCCTTTCCGCCTCTGGGCTGGCTGTTATATTTCCGCCGTAAAATTTTTGGCGACTACTCTTTCCTCGGACGCTACAAATCCCACCCGGACAAGAATCAGGAGGATTTCTTTTTCGCCTTGCTGCAGGAGTGCATCGATGACGGAACCGTTACCGAGAAGATGGTGCAGAATGAAATGCTGCTCGATCATGTTCGCAAGGATGCGCCAGGCGTTCTCAGCAGGGCGCCGTCCGTAGATCAGGTCGTCGCAGCACTGCCTGCATAGCGGGAGCAATGCATAATTCATACGCCGGCATTAAAGCGCCAGGTAGCTTTGTGCTTGGGTATCAGCAGAGGATATTTCCATGAGTTTGTTTGCCACGACGCCGCAGTGGAAGACGGCACTGAACAACTGGGAGGGCATTCAAGACGCGCCGGCCAGGGAGAATCGATCACATCGCTACGGTATCAAGACGATAGAAAACCGCTTTCTTGAGCGGTACCTGACTACCGCCCACTGGACCCTGCCGGGCCTCTGGTCTATACCGCTGGTTGCCTGGCTGTTGTACCAGTCGGCAGTAATCGAAGGGCGAGCGCCGGTCAGCATAGTTGCCCTGTTCCTGCTCGGCGTTCTGGGCTGGACCTTTGCGGAGTACTGGCTGCACCGCTGGGTGTTCCATCTCGCGCCCTCTACCAACCGGTTCATCCGGTCTATCCAATTTGCGTTGCACGGCTATCATCACGAATTTCCCGATGACCCCAGGCGTCTGGTGGCACCGCTGATAATGGCAGTACCGATCAGCGCCTTTCTGGCAACACTGGTGATACTGTGCTTTCCCGGAAACTGGCCGCCGATACTGGCGGGAACATTCTTTGGGTATCTGTGCTACGACTGGGTGCACTACTACGTGCATCACGGGCGTCCCCGCTTTGCCGCCGGTAAGTTCATGCGGCGCTTTCACTTCGAGCATCATTACAAGAGTGCGGATATTCAGTTTGGTTTGAGTTCGCCCCTGTGGGACTTTGTATTCTCGACCTACCGGCGCCCCTGTCCTCCCACGACAATGGAGCGGACTTGCCTGGGGAAAGACGCCGATATTGGCACTTGATTGTTCGTTGCCGTCAGTATCAACCGGGTGATGAGGGCAGTGTCCCTGGAAACTTCCAACTGGTGGACTCTATCACGAGAGCGGTAGAGCCAGCCCTCGCAGACCCGCTATGAGGGGTATGTGGCAGGACTCACGCTACTCTGTCAAGTGCCGCAAAAGGTTTGCCTGACCACCTGATGGGGCCCGGGCGGGGTCGCGTAACGGGCCAGATCATCCCGGTACTGATGTGGCTGCGCCAGGACATCCACCAGTTGGTGAAAGGGTGCGAAATCGCCATTTCTCGTGGCGGCCTCTATGGCTTCCTCGACCAGGTGATTGCGCGGTATGAAGGCAGGGTTGGCAGCGTACATACACGCCTGGCGTTCACTGGAATTCATGGTGTCCTCCGCCACTCGCCCCTGCCAGCGGGCCAGCCAGGGCAAGAGGGCATCGGGTATTTTAAACAATTCACTGACGCCACCGCTTTCCAGGGTTGCCTCATCGGCCAGGTCTGCCAGCCGGCGGAAGGCCAGGGTGTAATCCAGCTGGTGCTCGGCCATCAGTTGCAACAGGTCTTCCACCAGTGTTGTATCGTCTGCTGTTATTTCCACAAGGCCCAGCTTGTGGGCCATGCCCCGGGTGTGGGCCGCCAGGAATTGGTGAGGGAAGGCGTCGATCGCCTCTTGGGCCAGGGCCAGGGCCCGCTCCCGGTCATCATGTAACAACGGTAGCAGGGTCTGGGCCAGACATGAGAGATTCCAGTGCGCAATACCCGGTTGGTTGCGGTAGGCGTAGCGTCCGCCGTGATCTATGGAACTGAACACCCTGTCCGGGTGGAAGTCATCCATAAAGGCGCAGGGGCCATAGTCGATGGTTTCACCGCATAACAACATATTGTCGGTATTCATCACCCCGTGGATAAAACCCAACAGTTGCCAGTTGGCCACCAGTTGGGCCTGTCGGGAGACAACGGCCTCCAGCAGGGCCAGGGTCGGATTTTCGCTGGCTGCTGCCTCCGGGTAGTGGCGCGCAATGACATGATCCAGCAGTAGCTGCAGCAGGTCGAATTTCTGTCCGGCGGCAAAAAACTGAAAAGTGCCTATGCGTATGTGACTGCTGGCGACTCTGGCCAATACCGCACCCGGCAGAAATTCTTCGCGGGCGACCTGCTCACCGGTAGTCACCGCCGCCAGGGCGCGGGTGGTAGGGACACCCAGTTTGTACATGGCCTCACTGACAATGTACTCACGCAGCACCGGCCCCAGGGGTGAGCGACCATCGCCGCCGCGGGAGTAGGGGGTGGGGCCGGAGCCTTTGAGTTGGATGTCACGGCGATTGCCGTCGCGCCCCGGCACCTCTCCCAGCAGGATGGCGCGACCGTCACCCAGTTGCGGGTTGTAACTGCCGAACTGGTGTCCGGCGTAGACGGTGGCAATGGGGTCGGCGCCTTGTGGAACGTCATTGCCGGCGACAACACGAGTGCCCTCAGTAGATACCAGCCAATCCGGGTCTATGCCCAGGCTCTCTGCCAGGGCAGTATTCACACGAATCGGTCCGGGGTCGGTTACTGGTGTGGGGGCCAACCGGGTATAGAAACCCCCCGGCAGGCGCGCATAACTGTTATCAAAGGGAATTGCACTCATTCGCCGGTCTCCTGGACTCTGAATGTTATATTATCAGGATTGAAGCGGCGGGCGAATTGGGTGGCTCGCTGAATGTGTACTATATCCACCGCAGTACACTAGTTGCCGCTATCCATTGAGATAGCGCAAAGAACTGCCAATTAATTGGCAGTTGCTGCTTCCGTATTCGCCCTATAGCGCTATGCTGGGTGACTTTGAAACTTGCCGAAGTCCTGTATGAGCGCAAAACAGTTGTCTATCGCTATTACCGGCGCCGGTGGCGCCGGCGTAATTTCCTGTGGCGAATTGCTGCTGCAGGCCTGGGCCCGACAGGGCGGTCGTGGGTTGTTGCGCAAGGCCTATGGCCCCCAGATCCGCGGTGGGGAATCGGCCGCCCTGCTCAAGTTGACCGAGCGTGAGCGCTATACTGCCTCCAGTCATTACGATGTTGTTCTCGCCCTGGATTGGGCTAATTTCTCCCGCTTCGAAGATGAAATATGTCTGGGGCCGGACACCTGGGTGATTTGCGAGCCGGCTGGTGAATTGCCCGACAGCGTCCTTGCCGCGCAGCCCCGTGTACTGCGGCTACCTATGACCGGATTGGCGGCGGCATCTCATGCGGACGGCAGGGAGAATATGCTGGCGCTGGGCTTGTTGGGTGGCCTGTTGGGCCTGCCGGTATCGAGTCTTTGTAAGCTGGCCGGACAAAAACTTTCGGGTAAACCCCAGGCTTATCAGGAAGCGGCTACCGCTTGTATCGAGCGCGGTGCAAACGAAAAACTCAATTGTCAGTTGCAGATACCGCCGTTGGGCGGGAAAGACCTGTGGTATCTCAGTGGCAACCAGGCCGCCGGACTGGGCGCGCTGGAGGCGGGCATCCGCTTTGTGGCGGCCTATCCCATTACACCCGCCTCAGATGTGCTGGAATGGATGGCCGGTGGCCTGGAGCGGGTTGGGGGTCATCTGGTGCAGGCGGAAGATGAGCTGGCCGCCATCAATATGACCATAGGGGCCGCCTTTGGTGGTGTCCCGGCTTTTACGGCGACATCGGGGCCGGGTCTGGCATTGATGACGGAGAGTATCGGCCTGGCGGTGGCCAGTGAGACGCCGGTAACGGTGTTCAATGTGACGCGCGGCGGGCCGTCTACCGGTATTCCGACCAAATCAGAGCAGAGTGACCTGAATATCGCCCTCCATGGTCTGCACGGTGATGCCCCACACCTGGTGCTGGCTCCCCTGGATATTGCCGACTGTGTATTCACCACGGGTTGGGCGGTGAATTTGGCGCAACAGCTGCAGACTCCGGCAATAGTCCTGTCGGACCAGTTTCTCGGTCAGTCGACTGCCGTGGTGTCAGAGCCCAGGCGCTGTGAAAATACCATTCCCGTTGCTTTAGCAGCCAGTGAGGAGGGGGAATACCTGCGCTATAACCTCACCACTTCCGGTATATCCACCATGGCCTCCCCCGGTGATGTGGACAGGCGTTTCACCGCCGATGGCCTGGAGCACAATGAAAAGGGCACGCCTTCGGCTAAGCAGTCAGACCACCAGCGGCAGTTGGACAAACGAGCGGACAAACTGACTGGTTTCGATTTTGGCGAGGACTGGGGGCACATCTCCGGCAGCGGCACTGTGGCGTTGGTCTGCTTTGGCTCCAGCTCGGCGCCGGTGGCCGAGGCCGCGGCCCTGTTGGCTGGGCGTGGGGTGGCTGTCCGGACTATCAGCCTGCGTTTGTTGGCCCCGCTGCAAGCAACGCCATTGGCCGGTGCGCTGGCGGGTTGTGAGCAGCTTTTTGTAGTGGAACAGAATCACAGTAAGCAGCTCTTTCACTACCTGAAAGGGCAGATGGATTTTCAGCAACAAGTACACAGTTACGCCAGGGCGGGGCCGGTGCCCTTGAACCCCCAGAGCATCGTACAACGGGTATTGGAGGTAGTGGGGAATGATTGACGTCATCAAGCTTAAAGCCAAAGATTACAAATCCGGAATCAAACCCATCTGGTGTCCTGGCTGCGGGCATTTCTCCGTGTTCAACGCGATTACCAAGGCTATGGCGGCCCTGGCCATCAGCAAAGATGACACGGTCATGGTATCCGGCATCGGTTGTTCGTCGCGGCTGCCGGCCTATGTGGACAGCTACGGATTTCACGGGGTACACGGCAGGGGCCTGGCCATCGCCCAGGGCTTGAAGGTGGCGCGACCGGATCTCACGGTGCTGGCCATGGGGGGCGACGGTGACGGTTTCTCCATCGGTGGCAACCACTTCATACACGCCTGCCGGCGCAACGTGAACATGACCTACATTGTCATGGATAACGAGGTGTATGGCATGACCAAAGGCCAGGCATCGCCCACCACCGCCCTGGATTGGGATCACAGCAAGCTGACGCCCCACGGACCCGGCGTGCGCCCCTTCAAACCGGCGGCACTGGCTCTGGCTTCCGGTGCACCCTGGATCGCACGGGCCTATTCGGGCAATCCCAACCAGATGGCGAAGCTGATCGTCGAGGCGATCGAATTCGAGGGCTTCAGCTTTCTCCATGTCATGTCCCAGTGCATCACTTTCTGCCCGGAGCAGACGGACTGGAAGGCCATCGTCCACGAGCGTGAAGAACCTGCCCTGGTGGATGCTGATGAGGCCGCGAAGCTGTTTCTGCATGAGGACGGTTTCCAGACCGGCTTGCTGTACAGTGAGCAGCGCGCAACCTGGCCTCCAGCCGCCGCGGTGGCTGTCAGCGAGGATGCGGTGGCGCAACTGTCCGCTTCTTTCAGGGTATGACTATGGCTAACAAAGAACTTGCGGAATTTCTTGCGCACTCGGTGGAACTGGAATCAGAAGCCAAGGAGCGTTACGAGGAACTGGCCGATGCGATGGCGCAGCATCACAACGATCAGGTGGCGCAGTTTTTCCTGCGCATGGCACAGGAGGTCAGCCACCACCTGGCGGAAGTGTCAGGTCTGGCCAAAGGTATGGAGTTGCCGCAGCTCAGGGCCTGGGAATTCAACTGGCCGGAGACGGAGTCCCCCGAGGCCGCCAGCTATGAAGCATTGCATTACCGTATGAGCCTGCGCCAGGCGATGACTCTGGCGCTGGAAAGCGAACGTGCGGCGGAGAGTTATTACCGGCAGGTGGCCGATGGCAGTGATGATGCTGAGACGGTGCGGATAGCCGGGCAGTTTGCCGATGAAGAGCGCTCACATGCCGCCGAGTTGGAGTGTATGCTGCTGGAGTTGCCGGAAAACGGCGCGAATTTGCGTGAAGATGATGACGAGCCGCATATGCCCGAGTAGCGCAGGCCCGTATCATCAATTTTCAGGTACGTGACGGCGTTTACCATCTTCACGTCGCGGCGGGCCAGGGAAAGGCGATGGGTGCGGGCGGGAGTTTATGCAGTAGCGAAACGGCCAGGTTCAGGCAGGCGGCGCTACTCAATTAACTCACAGAGGCCTTCGAACACCAGTTCGTTGTAACTGACAATCCCCAGGACTTTGCCATCTTCGATAACCGGTACATTGGACAGACCGAAACGGTCGAACAGCCGCGCGCAGTGGCGCACATCCATATCGGGGTCCAGTGAGATCACTGGTTTTGACATGATTTCATAGACATTGACACGGTCGGAGGCCCGGTCTCTGGCCAGCACTTTCTTGGCGATATCGGAAAGCAGCAGGATGCCAAAGGCATCGTGCTCATGGCGCTTTTTGACGATGATCACACTGGCGTTTTCAGCTTTCATGGCGTCCAACGCTTCCTTGACCGTGGCCATGCCATCCAGTTCCAGATGTTTCTCGTGCATGACATCCCGTGCCTTGATGATTTTTTTTTGCATTACAGCAGCTCCTCTACGTCGTGCGAAATTTCCTGTGCCTGGTGAACGATACCCACCGCGTCTTCGACATCGATTTGAAAGGCTATACCTGTACCTGGTTCGGCATCGAGCCGTCCGGTGCGATTGATTTCCTCCAGGATATGGCGACTCGAATGTTCCTCCACCAGGAACACGATGACATCGCGCTGGGTTTCCAGGGAGAGCCCGAAAAAAGTCTTGCTGACTTTCAGCCCCTCGCCGCGGGCATTGTGGATAATGGTCGCCCCGGTGGCGCCGGCATCCCGCGCCGCATCCATCACAGTATCGGTCTTCTTGTCCTCTACAAATACTATTATCATCTTGAAATGCATGATGTTCTCCTCATACGATTACTCATTAATTTCGCTATCTGCTCGACCACTGCCAGGTTTTGCCCTGAACTCTGAAAGTTGAGCATAGGCCATGACCGAAAGAATGGGGAACAGGCTGGCAAAGGCGATCAAGCCGAAGCCGTCTATCAGCGGGTTCCTGCCAGGCACTGTCTCTGACAGCCCCAACCCCAATGCTGCTACCAGTGGTACCGTCACGGTAGAGGTGGTGACACCGCCGGAGTCATAGGCCAGCGGAATAATTATTTTAGGTGCCACTGATGTCTGTAACACCACGATGATATAACCGCCCATGATGTACCAGTGGATGGGGTCGCCAACCACAATGCGATAACAGCCCAGGGAGATGCCCACCGCGACACCGAGCGCCACCGATATCCGCAGACCCCAGATACCGATGGCGCCACCGGAAACTTCGTTGGCCTTGATGGCGACGGCAATCAGGGAAGGTTCGGCAATGGTGGTGCTGAAGCCGATTAAAAAAGCGAAGATGTACACCCAGTAGTAGTGCGTCCAGTTAATGTCCGCCGCTGTTTCGCCAGCGTTCAGGGTGCTCTGGACAAAGACGGGATCTGTCAACTGCTCAGCCATCAGGCGGCCCAGGGGGAACAGGCACCACTCCAGGCCCAACAGGAACAGTGAAAGTCCCGCAAGGACCCACACGAACCCCCACAAAATCTCGCTGAGGTTGGCCGGCTTCTGGCGCAGTACAAAGAACTGGAACCCGAAAATAATGGCGGCGATGGGCAGCACGTCGTTTACGGTGCCAAGCGTCTCGGCAAAAATGGCGGATAACACATCCATCACATCATCATGCCGTAGGCCATGACGAAAATCATGGGGGTCAGTGAGGCCAGGGCGATCAGGCCGAACCCGTCGATCATCGGGTTGCGCCCGCGAATGGAGGAGGCCAGGCCCACGCCCAGTGCCGTGACCAGGGGCACGGTTATTGTTGAGGTGGTGACCCCGCCGGAGTCGTAGGCGATACCGATGATTTCCTCGGGCGCGAACATGGTCATAATAACCACCAGCACATAACCGCCGATGATGAACCACTGTACGGGCCAGCCTTTCAGGATGCGAACGACGCCCACCACGATGGCCAGGCCCACTGACAGCGCCACGGTATAGCGCAGGCCGTCGGCGTATTGCTGTTTCGCTGCCGCGGTGGCCGCAATCATTGCGCCATTGGCCGCTACCTCCGCTGCCTCCTCCGCTACTGCGATCAGTGCCGGTTCGGCCACCGTGGTGCCGAACCCCAGTGAGAAAGCGAAGGCGATCAACCAGAACAGACTGCCTTTGTGCGCAAAGGCAGTGGCCATGGATTCCCCGATGGGGAAGAGGCCCTGTTCCAGGCCGTGGATGAAAAAGGTCAGGCCCAGGACCACAAAGAGCACCCCGAGCAGGATTTGCCCGAAATTGGGCAGGGGTTGTTGCAACACGACAAATTGGAAGAACACGATAACCAGAACAATCGGTAGCAGGTCACGCACACTGCCGAGCATGGCGATAAGGAGCTTTTTCAGTGTACTGCTCAAGACGGGCCCTTACTTTTATAATGTGCAAGCATAGCAGTTTCAATCGTGCAGAATATTAATCGGGGGAAAATACTTGCCTTCGCCTGCAGTTTTGATGGTGCGCAGTGCGCACCATCAAGGTGAACATAAACCAACCAGCAGGGTGCGCTACCCTGTTCCGCTTTATCGGGTACTGCGTACCATTAAACTTAACAATTCTTTACCGGAAGTTTCCGGGAAATTGAATGAGCGTCGTGCTAGTGTCCTTTGATGGATAAACGACCCAAAAGTTGGAGGATGATCATGAAATACCCGATCGCGGTAATATTCGTGTTGTCGACGATAGCCGCGTGTACCACTACCGATGAAATTATTATCGACAAGAAAGGCGTCAACATGGCCCGCTATGAACAAGATCTGGCCGAATGTCGCGGTTACGCCAGTGAGGTCAAAACCGGAGAAAAAGGCGTCAGGGGAGCCGTTTCCGGCGCTGTGGTGGGCGGTGCGGTTGGCGCGGTGCTCGATGGTACCGAGGGCGCCGGACGCGGTGCGGGAGTAGGTGCGGTGACCGGCGGTGCCAAGGGTGTAAACCAGGGTGAAAAGGAGGAAGTGCAGGTGGTGAAGCGATGCCTGCGCGGGCGCGGCTACCGGGTTCTCAACTAATTACACTGCAGCACACGGACAGTCGACTTTTTTATTATTTGAACAGTTTCTTGAACAGTTTGTTCGCCTTTTTCTCAAGCTTTCGTCTGCCTTCATTTTTGGCCAGGTCCTGGATGATTTCCTCGGTATCGACGCTGCACCACCCGGCGGGGTCCGTGCTGACGTTGCCTTTGCAGTTTACCGGCCAGTCGATGGCGGTCAGGCGTTTGCTGACCCGGCAGGCGTGGTCCAGTTGTTCGAGTTCCGGAGACAGGGTGGCTTTGACTGACGCTTTGAAATCCTGGCTGAGCAGGTCGAATACGCCGGTACCCTTCAGAGCGATCTGGGGTAGTTCAGCCCGCAGCGGGCGCAGCAGCGCCTTGCCCTTGTCCAGCTGGATGTCTGCGCTAAGGGTATGGAATTTGGTGTTGGCGGGAAATGTAGCGGTGAGTTGTTCCCGGTTGGTGAGAGCCACGGCCTGACACACCATCTCTTCGACACTCATTTCTTGCAACACTACCTGTTCGGTCAGTAGTTTGACGGGGCCGCTCAGTGCTGCTACCAGTTCATTCACCGAGCGCCCTTTGCTGAACAGTTGCCAGTTCAGTCCGGCAGTGCCAGTGAGCAGGGGTTCAGAATCTACCGCTGCCAGTGCGGCGGCGATGTCCATGGCGGTTAAACTGCCCCGGGTATTCAGTTTCGCTATATTGTGTTTGCCGTTGAAGGTGGCCTGCAGGTTCAGTTTGCCGCCATGCAGGTCTCCGGTAAGGGTAGTAACCTGAATCACGCCGTCCACTGCACGTAGTTTAACGTGCATATTGTTTATTGTGTGAGCGTCGAACCTGGCCTCATCGATGGTCAGGTCGGCGCGGGTGTCGATCAGGCGAATGGCATCCAGGGGCAGTGGCTCATCGCCGCTGGCAGGGGAGGTGCCCGTGCTTACGTCGGTGGAGGCCTCCGGTCCAGCCAGGGCAAGTAGCGCCGGATCAAGGAGGTTGAGTTGCAAAGTGGTGTCAATCTGCGGACTTTCGAAGCTGGCGTAACGCAAGGTGCCCACGCCCTGTGTCTCTCCCAGATCCAGTGTTAATTGCAGATCTGCCACTTGCCGGGAGATGTCTACGTCGCCACTGGTTTGTAGTTTGACGGGTTGGGCCGCGACACCGTTGATAACAAGGTTGACCGCTTCAAGTGTTGCTACCTGCGTTGATTGGTCGACGCTGATAGTGCCGTCCAGGGCCACATCAATGACCTGCTTACCGGGAACTCGCAATTGCAGCTCCACGGGAATGGGCTTCCCTTCCAGGTTGAGGTCGGTGGTGTGCAGTCTGAGCAGTTCAATTACCGTCGATTTCTGTGGGTCGGGGGCCACCAGTTCGAGGCGCGAGTCGGTGATTATCAGGTGTTTCACCTTGAGCGCCATCGGTACAGCAAGGACCAGTTTGGCACCGGCGGCATCGCCGGTTTCCATGGCCTTGCGCCGCTCCGCATAGAACGCGTCCAGCTGTTCATCGCTGAGTTTACCGCTATCGACTCCCCCTTGCTCTTCTGTGGACTCGATTCTGGCTGTCATGCCATCCAGGCGGATGGCGTTGATTTCCACCTCACCGGAGAATAGCGGTATCAGCTGCATGCCAATCTCCAGCGAGCGCGCCTGTAGGTCGGGTTGCTCACTGCCCGGCATAGTGAGACCGGCGCCTGCCAGGGAAATACCAAGGGTCGGGAACAGGGAAAGCCCGATGTCACCATCGACGGTGAGGGTGGCTCCGGTCTCCTCATATAGTGCCTCGGTGGCCAGTTCCAGCACTTTCTCCTTGTCCAGCAGCAGAGATACCAGGATGGCCGCTGCCACGACCAACAAGAGTATAACGGAGAGGGAGATCAAGATTAGCCTGGGCATGTGGGTTCCTTGTTTATCGGTACATTGGTTTGCTGTTGGTCGCTTAATAATAGGGCAGGTGAGAAACTTTTTCCTGACTATGTAAAGGCGGGCTGGCGCAGGCCTCGGCGTAGCTCCATGCGGTAGATAGGGTATTCTGCCTGTAATTGGCGCCGCGGGGCTGGCGCCAATTACGCCAATACCCCGGTAGTACAGGGTTTAGTGGCCATTATCCACAAAAAAGCGGCTATTCATGCCCACACTCTGGTCGTATACTTTCATTTTTGGCCGGCAACCACATTATGACCAGCACCAGCAAGAATTATTTGAACCCCGCCGTACTGGACGCCATCGATCCGGCGGCATTTCGTGCCCAGCTTCCCTATCCGTGGATTAACCCCCAGCACTTCATTGCTGAAGAGCGTTTTCGCGAACTGCTGGACAACATGCCCGATATTACACAATTTCGCGCGTTTTTCGGCAAGCAGCGCAAGCACGGCCAGGCCAGCCATGATCGCTATACCCTGGACTACGAAAGAGCTATGGAGCTCTCTGCCCCGTGGCGCGACTTTATTGAGGAACTGTGCAGTAAACGCTACCGGGATTTCATCTGTGAGTTGCTGGATGTTTCCGACATCCGCTTTCGATTCCACTGGCACTTTGCGCCCAACGGCGCCGAGGTCTCGCCGCACTGTGATTCCAAGGGCAAGATCGGATCCCAGATTTTTTACCTGAATACCGCTGATGACTGGGAGTGGGGCTGGGGTGGAGAAACCGTGGTGCTTGATGACGGGGGGCGAATTGAGCCGGATAATGCCCCCGCGTTCGAGGATTTTGACACGGAATACCCGGCCAACACCAAAGACAATCGCAGCCTGATATTTGGCCGCCAGGGCAATTCCTGGCACGGGGTGCGGCGTATTAACTGCCCTGAAAATCACTACCGCAAAGTTTTTATTGTGGTTTTTGAGGAATATCGTCCCCTGCGCATGGCCGCCAAAAAACTCCGCCGCCTGCTGACCGGTGCACAGTTGGCGACCGATAAAGAGCGTTTAATGTACTGAGCAATTGGTAATTCAAGAAGGCATTGCAGGCAGGGTATACAATGGGCCTGCACTATTGGATGTGATGGTTGGGAATCCAAGTTGTAAATATTGGGGTCACCACAGGGCAGTAAATTGTTGCTGTGTATTTCCGCATCTTCTCGGCATCATGGATCTTCTCGGACAACTCTCCCATCTTGTATTTCTCAGCCCATGTCATCAGAAAGACGTGGGAAATATCGTGTTTAGTGGCGATGGATTTATAATAGCCTTCACTATGGTGGCGAGCGGTAAGCCTGCTGTTGCGATGAAGCCCCGCTCAATATACAACGCATGACTGAAGGAACTATTTATGAAAAACCCCATTAGGCAACGAAGCCTGGTTACCGGCGGCTCAGGGTTTTTGGGCTCCCATCTTTGCGAACGGCTATTGAACGATGGCCATGATGTGCTCTGCGTGGATAATTTTTTTACGGGAACCCGTGAAAATGTATTGCACCTTATTGATCATCCCCGCTTCGAGCTGATGCGCCATGATGTCACTTTCCCCTTATACGTTGAGGTCGATGAAATTTACAACCTGGCATGTCCCGCTTCCCCGGTTCATTATCAATTTGATCCGGTGCAAACGACTAAAACCAGCGTTCATGGAGCCATCAATATGCTGGGTTTAGCCAAGCGTATTAAAGCCAGGATATTTCAGGCTTCCACCAGTGAAGTTTATGGTGATCCACTGATACACCCCCAGACAGAGGATTACTGGGGACATGTGAACCCCATTGGAATCCGGTCGTGCTATGACGAAGGAAAGCGTTGTGCGGAAACATTGTTCTTTGACTATCAAAGGCAGCACAACCTGGCAATAAAAGTCGTGCGCATCTTTAACACCTACGGACCCAGGATGCATCCGAATGATGGCAGAGTTGTCTCCAACTTTGTCGTTCAAGCACTCAAGAATGAGCCTATAACAATTTATGGAGATGGGCGGCAGTCTCGTGCCTTTTGTTATGTGGATGACCTTATCGAAGGCTTTGTTCGCATGATGGCAACACCAAATTCTTTCACAGGCCCGGTAAATATGGGTAATCCGGTAGAGTTTACTATTCGAGAATTGGCCGAATTGGTTATTGAATTGACAAACTCCAGTTCCACACTGATTAATAAGCCATTGCCCGCCGATGATCCACAACAGCGCCAGCCGGATATTAAACTGGCAAAGGCGGAATTGGATTGGGAGCCCATAACACCACTCAAAGATGGGCTTTTGAAAACCATAAATTATTTCGATCAGATGATTTCAGACGGGCTGGCCTAGCAATTAGATGAATTAAGCAATTGCTAAACTACCAATAACCATTTTTCTCGCGGTAAGATATAAGGAGGCAAATCTGCCTGCATTGGCCCCGGCCGAGCGAATTATCCTGCTAGATTCACATAGCGAAGAACTCGGGTCATGCGTTCCCGGGGCCAATGGAAAGTCCTGCTGGAGGAATTCAACAATAGTGGGCTCACCAAAACAGCCTTTTGCGAGAAACATCGAATAGTCACTAGTGCACGTTATCCGCCGCAGTACACTAGCAGCCTGTTAGTGGCTATTAGCCACAAAAAAAGCGGCTATCCATGCGCCAACCCAGGTCGTATACTTCCGCTTTTGATCGGCAAAGGCGTGTTGGTCGGCATCAGCAAGCATCGTTTAGACTCCGTCGCCTGCTGACCGGTACGCAGTTGGTGACCGACAAGAACACCTGATGTACTGAACAACGGGCAAACCCGCAATGCAGACAAGTAGTAAATCGCCGCTGTTGATTCTGGGCGCTCCTCCCCGGGGCGGCAATCACCTGCTGAGTGGGCTGCTGGATCACCACCCGCAATTATTATTGCCACCGGACGAGGACTACTTGGTCCGGCATTTGTCCCGGCATCGGCTGCTGTGTTGGCGCGGTATGATGGCGTCGCGTGCCGCGATTCCCGGTTTTTTCCGGCGATTGCAAAAAGATGGACACCTTGAACGCATCAATGCCGGCCATGGGACGGAGGCGTTCGGAACAGAGGATTCACTGGACCTGAAGGCCTACTACGATTATGTCGGCACACATCACCGGCGCGGTGATTCCGACGCTCTGGTGCGCAACCATGTGGAGGCACTGGCCATGGCACTGGGTCATACTGAGGGAGATGGGCGCTTGCGCGTTTACTTTTGTGCATTGCAGCCCAGTAAGAGCGACCTGACCCGGGTCAGCGAGATGTTGGCGCACAATTACGATGTGAGGGCAGTATTCCTGGTGAGGGACCCACGGGCGCACCTGGCGTCCAAGCTGGTGCGCAACCCGACACTGGACCTGGGTCGATTTTGCCAGCGGCAAAACCACTTTTGGAAGGAAATCGACTGGTTTATGGAAAACTGCGGCCCGGCGCTGCGCGTACGGTTTGAAGATCTGGTAACAGACACACAAACCTGCATGCGGGAGATTTGTGACTTTGCTGGAATAAAATTCTCCCCCGCCGTTCTGGAGTACACCCAGGGCGGTGAGCCCAGCCACAGTAATTCTTCTTTCGCGGCCAGTTCCGGCATAGATTACAGCGTGTTGACACGCTATCGGGATTCACTGCCAGCGGCGACTATCGCCTATCTGGAGCAGCATTGCCTGCCCGAGCTGTTCTGGCCTGGCCCGCCAGGCCCACAGTAGCCTCTGCCTGCCTCAGGCCTGATCCAGCCATGCCTGAAACATCAGAATACTCCACAGCACGTCGCTGTGGTCCTGCCAGCCGCAAAGGTGCTGCCGCCATAGTGTCGTAACGGCGTTTGCGTCCAGCAGACCGTCCTGTTGCAGGCGCTTTGATCCGAGCAGGTCCTGCGCCCATTCTCGAAGGGGGCCGCGCAGCCAGTCGGCAATAGGCACCCCGAAGCCTTTCTTCGGGCGATCAGTCAGTTCCCGTGGCACATGGCGCTGCAATAATTCGCGCAGCACCAACTTGCCGCCATCTGGGCCATAGCGCATCGCCAGCGGCAAGCTCCAGGCCAGCTCGACAATACGGTGGTCCAGGAAAGGTGCACGCACCTCCAGGCCAACCGCCATACTGGCGCGATCGACCTTCACCAGGATATCGTCCACCAGGTAATTGCAGAAGTCGACCAGCATCATTCCCTGCATGGGTTCGGCCAGTGTCGCGGCTGCGGCCACACCACCAAGGGCCAGGCCTGAGCGCTGCGCCCCGGGCACATAGTCCGCGCCGTTGGCAATACGTGCCCGTTGGCGCGCAAACAGGGTGACCTCGTCCGCGGCCAGCAGCGCCGCCACGTTTTTATCCAGTTTGGCCACAAAGCGGCGCCACGCCGGCATGCTGGTGGTGCCCGGCGCCGGTTGCAGCAAATTCCATCCCTGTGCCTGGCAGGCACTGAGTGTACGAGCCAGGGTGGAGCGCAGGGCGCGTGGCAGTCCGGCCCAGCGCGCCATGTCCCGCGCCGGCCTGCGGTAGCGGCCATAGCCGGCGAACAACTCGTCGCCACCATCGCCGCTCAGTGCCACGGTCACTTTGCTGCGTGCCAGCCGCGATACGATATGTGTCGGCATCTGGGAGGCGTCAGCGAAGGGTTCGTCGTACATGGCAGGCAGGCTGGGAATGATATCCAGGGCATCCTCGGCGGAGACAAAAAGCTCTGTGTGCTCGCTGCCCAGGTGTTGTGCAATGTCCCTGGCGTAAGTCGATTCGTCATAGCGCTTATCGTCGAAGCCGATGGTAAATGTCTGCACCGGGATATCGCTGTTGTGCTGCATCAGGGCCGCGATGGTGGTGGAATCGTAGCCGCCGGACAACAGGGCGCCGAGGCCGACATCTGCCACCATACGGCTGCTGACCGCCTCCTGCAGCAGATTTTCCAGCGTATCCGCTGCCTGGCTGAGGGTTCCGGCAAAGGGATGCCGCTGGCCCGCGAGCGCTACCTGGGTTGCCGACCAGTAGCAGTGCAGTTCTTGTTTGCCGTTGGCGGTGACCTGCAGCCAGTGTCCCGCGGGCAGTTTTGCGATATCTTCGAAGATGGAGCGGGGGCCGGGTACCCAGGCGTGCTGGATGAACAGGGCCAGGGCATCGCGGTCGATACTGGCGTTAAATCCCGGGTGAGCGCGCAACGCTTTTAGTTCTGACCCGAAGAGGAAGGTCTCGGCGCACCAGCCGTAGTACAGCGGTTTCTTGCCAACCCGGTCCCGGGCCAATATCAATGACTGGTCCCGCTGGTCCCACAGGGCGAAGGCGAACATGCCCTGTAGGCGTTGCAAAGCGCCGTTAATGCCCCACTGCTGTAGCGCCGCAAGCATGACTTCCGTATCACAGTGACCGCGAAAATGGTGACCTAGTGCCTCTAGTTCGCGACTTAAGGCCGAGAAATTGTACACCTCGCCGTTGTAGCTGAGTACAAATCGCCCATCGTGAGAGGTCATGGGCTGGGCGCCCGCGGGAGAGAGATCCTGAATCGAAAGTCGACGATGCCCCAGGGCAATACCGGTGCGCGCGTCAGTCCAGCTGCCGCCGGCATCCGGCCCGCGATGGGTCAGTGTGGCGGCCATCTGTTCGACCAGGGTCCGCATGTTGCTGTCATCGTCACGGGGAGTCCGCAGTAGATAACCTGTAATGCCGCACATGTAAGTGTACCCCGTACTAGCGCCGCCGCGCCGCCGCACCGAGTTCCTGGTAGAGTTCTGCGTAGCGGTCAAGGCTGAGGTTCTGGTCAGCATTGTCAACGACGTAGCCCCGCCCACTGTCCCCCTGTGTCGCTCTCAACTCGGAGCTTTGCAACAGGCTGGCAAGCGCTGTGGCGATGGCTTCAGGGTTGCGGTCCACCAGTTGATAGTGCTTCCCGGCCAGGCCGATGCCTGTGGACATTCCGATATAGGGAGTGCACAGTGAAGGCAAACCGGTGGCCATAGCTTCCAGGAGTGAGTTGGGTGTGCCCTCCCGTTTTGAGGCGAGAATAAAGAGATCGCTGGCGCGCAGGTAGCATTCCACATCGTCGACAATGCCGGTAAAGTGCACCCTGTCGGCGGCGCCTGATGTCTCGATCAGGTGCGTGACCCTGCCGCCGAATTTTTTCAGTTTTGGATCGTGGGTGTCGGCCCGGGGTCCTACGAAAAGCAGGTGCGTATTTGGGAAATGGGGTAACACAAGGCGCCACCCCTGGATAATCTGATCCGAACTTTTGCGCGGCATGACCGCACCCACCACGGCAATGATCTGATGGTCCACAGGAATACCGAGCCGCTCACGCAGGATCAGGCGGGCTTCAAGTTCCTGTGTTGATTGCGCCGGGTGAAAACGCTGCAGGTTAACGCCGTTGGGAATGTATTCGATGCGGGTGGTGACGCCGATCTCCCGCAAGAACTCCACAATCGCCTCGCTGTTGGTGACCAGGGCATCGAATGCGTTATAGACCTTCTGGTAGCCACGGCGCCGATAGATTCGTTTGGTGGGGTTCTGTGGCCAGGACGGAAACTGGGAGACCGAGTACAGGGTGGCGACACCACTGTTTTTGAGTCGGCGTACCCAGGGTAGTGCCTGTGGCCGCATATTAGTGAGCAGTTGTGCCACCATCGGGCCATCGCAGGGGCGCTGGCACACTTCGAGAAGGGCGTCATAGTAGATCCGGGTGCGAGAGCGTTTTTTGCAGTCCGGAAGGCGTATACGGTCCAAAGGAACGCCATCGAGTGTCGTTTGCGGCAGCCAGGACCCGGGCTCCGCTCGATACCAGTTTACCTCCGTATCCTCCTCACTGCGCTCTCCAATCTGGGGTGTACCTGTCATGATGTGCACATCCAGGCCACGTTGTAGAAATCCAGGGATATAGCTGCGATAACGGTTCTGGGCGCCCCCATAGGTGGGGTAAAAGTGGGGTGAAGTGAGCCACAGTCTGGTGCGCTTGTCATTGGTAGACGAAATTGGAGTTTCTCCTTGGATTCAGAGCAGCGCAGTAACGGTGAGCCGTGAATGAAACCTGGGAGTCTGTCGGACTTAACCGTCCGCAGTAAGACAGTGTTAAGTCCGACAGACTCCCAGTAATGCATTCTATATGATCGCCTTCAATCCGAAAAGGACTGGACTCTTAGCAGCCTGGAGCAAATCTATGCCGTTCCCCCGAGCAAAATAAAGTCATCCGCTGCATAACAGCACAAGAAAGCGGCTTGAAGAGCAAAAACGAGTGGCTTACAATTCGCGGTTAGGTTGAGCGACACAGAGGTAATAGCCCGTTCGCACTTACTCGTAGCACGGGAATTTATAAAATGACGCTCGATACAGATCAGGTACTGCCGCAACGAATCGCATTCCTGATGGATAATCTCAAAGGCGGCGGTGCTGAGCGCGTCATGCTCAGTTTGGCTTCGGGCTTTTCGGCCCTGGGGTACGACGTTGATCTGTTGGTCTGTGAAATGCACGGCGAGTTATGCGACAGTATCCCCGACGGGGTCAACCTGGTCGTGTTGGCGCCTACGCGGCTACTGGCGGGGCTGTGGACAGCCCTCAGCTCTCATCGCGGTGTCGCCGCCAAAATACTGTCCTACATTGTTTCGAATCGCAAAGTTCCCCGCAGTTTCCGCTTTATTCGCGCCATAAGCGACCATCTGCTGCTACAGCGTCCCGCAGTGATTCTGTCGACTCTATCGAAGGCGAATATCAACGCAGTGCTGGCTGTGGCGCTAGCCGGGGTGGAAACCCGGGTTTGCCTGGGCATCCAAAACTCAATGTCTACCCGTTACAAGCAGGGTGTTAAACTCGACCAGGGGCAGTTCCACAACATGATTCCACTGTTGCGGCACTGCTATGCCCGAGCGGACAGTGTCATTGCCTCCTCGCGGGGGGTTGCCGAGGATGCCACTGCTTTTCTCGGCCTCAACCCCAAGCGGCTCCATGTCGTCTATAACCCGGTGCATGTCACCGAGCTTGCCAAGGTGATGGAGGAACCGCTGCGGCACCCCTGGTTCACGCCTGGCGCTGCCCCGGTTCTCCTGAGCATTGGTCGGTTCGTGGATCAGAAGAACTTCCCCCTGCTGGTCGAGGCTTTTGCGAAGGTGCGACAGCGTATCGACGCCCGCCTTGTTATCATCGGGGGCGACGAGTCCTCCAGCGACCAGATGGTTCACCGGCTGCGTTTGCAGGCGCTGGCGGCGGATCTTGGTGTGGGTGATGATATCGACTTGCCGGGTTACCAGCCCAACCCCTATCCCTATCTCAAGGCGGCGGGGGTGTTTGTTCTGTCCTCTGATTACGAGGGCTTTGGCAACGTGTTAATAGAGGCACTCCTTGCCGGTTGTCCGGTGGTGAGTACCGACTGCCCGAGTGGGCCATCTGAGATTCTCCATGACGGGCAGTACGGTATCCTGGTGCCGGTGGATGATAGCGACAGCCTGGCCGATGCCATTCTTGAGGCCCTGGCCATTGCGCCACAGCGGGACAAACTACGTCAGCGGGGACGCGAGTTTTCGCTGGAGCGGGCGGTGGACGGCTATCATCGGCAATTCTTTGGCGAGCCTCCTGTGCGCGCTGCCACCACTTCCGTGGATTCTCACCCGTTAAACGCCGTTCGTAGGCCATCTAAGGTGGCAGCCAGGCGTTGCCCTTCCGCATAAAATCGGTAAGGTATGCAGCGATAGTTTGATACCCGTGGGGGAGGGGTGACAGATATTATCAGAGCCCTCTTCCTAAAGATTAAATTTTATCCAATCGACACCCGGAGACTCGGCGACGTCACCAAGCAACAGGCTCTGGGTAGGTCCATAGCCCTCTACCCCGTGATTAGCCACCGAAACACCAAGCAGTTTTGAAAGTCTGGCCGGATAAGTTTCATTGTCATTGACTTCATCGCCATTGGTATACAAATCGCCGACTATGAGAACTGCTGTTTTCTGCGCATCGAATCCGTCGTGCAACCGCGCGCCGGCTGCATCGTAACGGTATTCAACCGGCTTGCCCAGGCAGTTTGTTTCCTCGCGAACCTGCGGCCCATAGCTGCGCCAACCGGGGTCGGGTCCAGTTTTATCGCGGACTCCCAATCGATAATGGTCGGTTTACCCGATGCATCCCAAAGTCCGTTCTTGTGATCCAGGTCGCCGTGGCTGATCACTCTGCGCAGGCCACGACTCGGTGTGCTAAGACCAGGTAGAGCGCTACCTGGCAGCGATTGCAGAGGGGCGCCCCTATGGCCCGGAGGTCAGAAAAGATGAAATAGGTGGTTTAATTCCAGGACGGTATTTATACTTCGCAAGCTCGTCTGGATATCGAGCTACATGTCGTTGGCTCTAACCCCATCGACGTTGTGGAGGCTCGCCGGAGTGAGCAGGTCGTGGTGTATGGTTATCTGTCCGATGAGCAACTCAATGCGCTGTATCGCTGGCTGCGTCTGGCTTGCGAGAAATGTTCCCTAAAACCTCAAGGACACGTCACGTAATTGCCAATCTGTCCAGTTGAAGGATTTTATCGACTCCATGCGTTGTATCATACACATAGGTACGGAAAAAACTGGTTCCACGTCTATTCAGAAGTATTTGCACACAAACCGTTCCCGGCTCAATAGTGATGGAATACATATTTGCACCTCTGCTGGTAAAGGCAATAACAGGGCTTTGCCGGCAGCATTCATGTCCCTCCATAAGTCAGATGATTTTATTAGAGGCATGAACCTGGACCGTATTGAAAAACGGAAGTCCTGGAGAGCCAAATTACTGGGTAAGTTATCCAGGGAGGTACGCAAAGCTGCGCGTTCGGCCAGTGTATTCCTGATTTCTTCAGAGCATTTTCATTCTTGTTTGTTGACGACAGACGAGGTTCTGGAGTTGCATGCTTTTTTGTCGACACTCTTTGATGAATTTGAAATTATTTGCTATTTGCGACGTCAGGATAAGATGGCGCTCAGTCGCTATAGTCAGGAGTTGCGCGCGGGATATGCACCGGCTGCACTGTTGCCGCCGCAGAATATAGCAATGGAGGAGAAAAAAGTATTACCGCCTTATTTCGATTTTGAAGCACTATTGTCCCGCTGGTCTCAAGCTTTCGGTGAAGCTTCTATTAGACCCCGTATATACTCGAAAATAGACTTTGTTGGCGGCGATGTTGTCGAGGATTTTCTTCGTGCAATTGGCCTGAAGGCCAATTATCCTGTGAAGGCAGTAAGCCGTAACGTGGCCTTGTCTTCTGAGGCGCAGGCAGTGCTGTTGAGTGTAAATAAGGCGCTAATGCACGAAGATACGGCGGAGGCAAAGCGTTTGCGTTCAGCACTGGTCAAATATCTTGAGCAGAATGCGCCTGGAAAAAGTTGTCAACCAACAATTGCTGAAGCTCAAGAATTTTATCACCGCTTCCTGGCTTCAAATAATGCTGTGGCGCGGCGATGGTTTGGAGAAGAACCTCTGTTCGATGCCGAGTTTTCCGAATACCCTGCTGAACCTCAATCTGCCTGCACCGACAGGCTTATGGATATCATAACGGGATTCATGCTGGACAGGCGGGTTTAATCCGTCTTGTGGTTGTCATCTGCGCGCGCGTCCGCGTCCTTCGTGTCCGGGGTTTTCTCCCCCGTCAAACCCAGTTCGCAAGCCATCAGGCAGGCCAGTGGTAGCCACAATATCACCCAGAGTTCCCGGGGCCGGGTCACAATTTGATCGACATCGACCAGAACGCAGACCAGGCCGAACACGAACAGACAAAGGTAAAGCGGGTTGTGGTCTGCGAGGGCCGTTCTCAGGGCTGAGCGCAACGCGAACCCGTAGACCAATAGCAGCAGGAACAGGCCAACCAGGCCGCCATCGCGCAGGGTTGAGAGAAAAACACTATGGGCATAATTAACGATACTTGGTGTTCCATTTTCTGCCAGTACGATCACCTTTTGGTAGCCATGACCAAAGACAGGTGCGGCTTGCCATTGCTCCACTACGTGTTGCCAAATCGGCAAGCGTTTGCTGAAGCCGACATCAATGGCTGCGTTCAGTAGCCCCATAGACCAGGCCAGATAGGCGGCGGTGACCAGGCCAAGTACGAGACCGATGAACAGGGCGGGCAGGGCGCGTCGCTTGTCGACAAGAAATAGCAATGTGCAGGCGGCGGTGAGCGCCAGCAGACCAGTATTGCTTTCGGTCAAAATTACGAAGAGAAAAATCGTGGCAAAGCCTACGGCATAGACATAGGCTAACTTCCCGCCCCAGTACTTGTGCGCGTAATCCAGGGCTATCACCGCGAAAAAGCCATATATGAAAGCACTTGGGTTCGGGTTGTCTGTAGTGCCCAGGCCGACCAGACGCTGATGCAGCGATGCGGGCTGTTGAGTCACCGGTTCGAATGTGGCGATAGAGATCGCCGCCGCCACGATCACTACCAGGGCGACCAGTTGCATGATGGCCGTTGGCAGTAGACGGTTGCGCTCGAAGAAATAAAGTGTCACCAGGGTGAATGAGAGTATATAGCCCGTGTAACGGACGTCGCGCCACAATATGGCAGTAGAGAAGTTATCGCTCCACAGCGAGCTCAGGAGCATGTAGCCAAGATAAGCGAGCAGGCTTAGCCAGATGAGACTGTGCCGGGCCTGTTTCAGCGCGGTAGGTAGCAGCAGCAGGCCCGGAAAGAATACTGCCGCGATGTAGAATTTATAATGGTCCACGGCGTTGGGCACAAAGTAGAAACCCGCCAGGAATGTGATATATGTAACGAAGACCAGATTCGACAAACTCCAATAGCGGTCACTATCGGGGCGGCACAGGTTCAGCATTCAAAACGCTTTGGGCGATAGTGTCGGTTGGGGATCTGCAGCACACCTGCTATTGTGCCCAGGCTGTCAGCGACGTTCAATGCGTGGGGCACCCAGCCTCGGTGCCCATGATGGCCCAGGCAAGCCAATATCGCGCCCAGTAGATCGCGCCCTATACGCCCCAATGAGTACACCGACAAGCGTATTGCAATCCATAACGAACGCAGCGCAGAGCGAGATTTAAGCCGTCGCTTGACAAAGTATTTCACGCAACCTCGGCGGTAGGATTCACGCCACATGTAAATAAAGTTGGCACGTTCGGCCGGGATCGACTCCCTGACGTGCGCATTGGCGGCCCAGGCGAATTTGTAGCCGCTCAACTTAAAAGACTGGAACAGCAGTTTGTCCTCGCCTCCGCTCAGCGCCAATGCCGTGTCGAAAGAGGCCGCGGAGTCGTCGAACAGGGTGGCGCGTACCAGTACATTACAGGTCGCTGCCGGTGGGTCAGAGTCCAACTCACGCAATGTATCCGGATTTTGCGGCTTGGGGAAAAAACCGCTGCCGGATACCCAGTTCGGTGTTTTCGCAGGAAACACCGGTGTGGTACGCCCGACGACTATATCCGCCCCGCTTTTCAGCTGAGTATCCAGCAATTGGTCCAGCCAGTCGGGGTCCGGTATTTCATCGTCATCGATCATTGCGATAAAGTCAGTACCCGCGGGTACCGCCGCCAGTGTCATATTGCGCGCATGGGAAATCCCGGGTCGGGGCTCGTGCAGGTACTGTAACGGCCAGGCCCACTCACCCGTTTGACAGGCCTCGGACGCATCCCCCTCCAGAGAATTATCGACCACGATCAGGCAAATGGACGGGGTTGGCACGGCAGAGAATATCTGCTTATCGAGCCCCTTAAGCAGGCACCGCAGTCCCTCGGGTCGCCTGAAGGTACAGATACAGACTGCGAGCGAACTGTGAGTGTGTGCAGAGGTGGCGGCTGTGTTCAAAGCTTGTGGGCCTTGGGCCAGCGCCGTTTCAGACAGATCCACTGCCCGGGGTCTTCCCGAATCCAGTCTTCAAAGTGGCGATAGATAAGCTCAGTCAGGGCCAGCGCCTGTTCGTCGATTGGCGCATCGGGGTTGGGGCAGATGATTGGGTCGTACATGGTAATGCGAAAGCGCCCGCCCGGAAGGCGCTCCGCCCTGCCCGGCACCAGGGCCGCTCCTGTGCGCAGGGCGAGCCTGGCCGCGCTGGTGCTGGTCAGGGCGTCACGGCCAAAAAACGGCACCATTTTGCCGCTGTCCGGCCGTGTATCAATGGCCATATTGATACTACGTCCCGCTCTCAATTCCTTGATCAAGGGGCGTGCGCCGGCATCCGAGGCGATCAATTTTTCCCCGAAACTCTTGCGCAGATCAAGCATCAGTTTAGCTACGATGGCATTGGACTCGGGTGCATAAATGGTGCTGGTGGTGATGCCGAAATTTTTGGACGCAAAGGGGGAGATTTGCCAGGGGCCCACATGAGCGGTCACGAATACGGCTGCCCCTTTGCACGCCATTAGTTCGCGGGCCTGGGGGTGTATCACATATTCAAGGCGTTGATCCCGCTGGTCCCAGATTTGTTCCAATTTGATCAGCTCTGCCGCGGAGACACCCAGGGACCGGAATATCTGCCGTATCGTCTGCACGCGCCACTGTTCAGAGGTATCCGGAAATGCGGTGGCAAGATTGATTTTAGCTTTCCTGGCCTTGTCCCCGTAAGGCCCCACCAGGCCGAACGCAAAGGCCGACAACTGGCTGGCCCGTTGCAGCGAGAGCTTGCGCATAATCCAGAAGATAAAGCGGAACGCCAGCGCTTCCAACCACTGGGCTATGGATACCAGAACCGGCGCTTTGCGCGCGAGTTTCTTAGGGATGAGGTAAAACTGAGGCATTCAATCGGGCTCAGTTGCGGCCCGGATCGGTGCCGAAAACCCAGTCCCATACGGGGGAACTCACACCGAAACGACCGCCTTCTTTTGAAAAGTGATGCTTGAGGTGGTAGTGCTTGATAAACTTCGCCAGCGGGTTGCGCATGGGGAAGTGGTGCGTTGAATAGTGGATGTAGTCGTAGATCAGGTAGCCGACGATGAAGCCCGCACAAAATGGCTGGATCCACGGCTGTGGAATGACCAGCCCGAACATCAGGTAAAGCACCGCCATAATAGGTATGGCGCCGGCCGGGGGCATCACCAGGCGAGTTTTGTCCCTGGGGTCCTCGTGGTGGTTGCCGTGAAACAGGAACACCAGCCACTTCCCCAGTTTACTGTGCGCCGGGTAGTGAAACACAAAGCGGTGCAGGCCGTATTCAATCAGGGTCCAGGTGAAGGTGCCGGCCAGGGCGATGGCCAGTACTGGCCATCCCGGTAATTGGTACAGAGAAAAACTGCGCCAAAGCAACCAGACGACTATCGGCCCCCACATCAGTAGCGGGGTGATCGGGTGCACATGGGACAATCGCTCAAGCAAGTCATTCTCGAACAGGCGAATGGATTGATGTTGTTTCTCAGGCTGCATGGGAATCGACACCGGGGTTACTGCCGGCCTCCTTTATTTGGTTTCGTTGAACCTTCGCCCACAGGCGTTTTGAGCAAAACCAGTCTTGTGGTTGCTGGCGGATCCAGCCCTCGAATAGGTGATGAACTTGCTGGATCATATCGATGGCCTGGGCGGTTCCATCGACGCTTGTGTCGGTGGGGTGTACAGGAGGGTGAAAGGTAACGCGATAGCGGGCGTCCTGTAATCGTTCTACTTGTACCGGGACCAGGTCGCAGTGAAATTTCTGGGCGAGCCTGGCCGGCAGGATGGTTGACAGTTTGTCATGTCCGAAAAATTTTATAGGTTCGCCTGCATCAACCCGGCGATCCATCACCATACCGGCTGTTTGACCCTGCTTCAGGGCACGCGCCAGCAGGCGGACGCTGTTTTCTCTTGGCAGCAGTTCACAGTTGAGCGCACGGCGTGAGTCCAGCAACAGGCGGTCCAGATAGGGGTTGGTTGGCGGCGAGTAGAGGCTGACATTGGGTATGCCCATTCTTGCCATGGCAGAGCCCACGACTTCCCAATTGCTCTGGTGGGCGCCGACCATGACACAGGGCTTGCCGGGGTTCGCGTAGGTTTCTAAAGGCTCGCGAATGTCGATGACCATGCGCTCGGGCTCGTTCAATATAGTGGAGAGGTGGGGGTACTCACCCATTACGCGGCCAACACGCCCCCAGGCCCGGGCAACCAGCTGGTCGAGTTCCGCATCGTTTAATTCGGGGAACGCCGTCGCCATATTTGTGCGGAAAATTGCCGTTTTACTCGTCAGGCGCGGGCCTATCCAGGCGCCAACCTTCTCGCCAAATCGGGAGGCCGTATCAATGGGGAGCCGCTTGGCCAATGTCGCTATCAGCCAGACAAGTGCGAAATCCACTCGCCACAACAGTCGCTGCAGGTACTGGTGCTTGCGCGCCAGCTTGCGCAGTGGATTGCCGACAATAAACTCTGGCACGGACAATTCTACCTAAAAATGTATCGAATTCAGCCAGCAATTATAGCGCACATGCGGCCTTGGATTCCCTGTCATAGTGCCGAATTCCCGATCTCTGCCAGGCCCTCTCGCAGGCTGATAGCCGGGGTCCACTCCGTTATGCCAGAGATGGCCTCGTTATCCACCACCCAGTCGGTGTGGCGCAGTTCACGCAGTTTTGGAGGGGTCAGCATGGGTGCGCTGCCGGTGATTCCAGCAACGCGTATATTCAGTTGCGCCACGGTATCAAGCAGCCATGTCGGTACACGCCAGAGGCGCACACGTCGGTCCCAGGTCGTAGCGGCAATACTTGCCATTTCGCGCCAGTTGTAGCCGTCGGACTTGCCATCACACAGGGACAGGGTCTGGTGTCGGGTCCTTGGGGTGTACAGGCAGGCCATGATGGCTGCGACCAGGTCCGCTACATGAATCAGGGAGATGCGCGCCTTGGTTGATCCCGGGACGAAGGCGATGCCGCGCCCCATCCACTGGAATATGGGTAGCATCTCCTTATCGCCCGGGCCATAGACCGGGGGAGGGCGCATAATGATCCAGTCGAGATCCGGTTCCTGCTCCAGCAGCTTCTCACTGTCGCGCTTGCTGTGGGCGTACCACGAGAGGCCCGGTTCACGTGCGGCCAGGGAGGATAACAGTAGCAGGCGGGGGCGGCGGGTTTGCGCTTTGATGGCGCTCAGCAGGGCGGCGGTCCCGGCCACGTTTACCTGGTCGAAGTCTGCCTGGGAGGCGCCCCTGACCGCGCCTGCTGCATGGATGATGGCATCGCTGCCGGCTACGAATTGCTGCAGTGCAGCGGTGTTTTGCAGGTCTCCCACGATGAGTGAGGCGCCCTGTGTAGACAATTCTCTAGCTTTGTCGGGGTTTCTGATCAGTGCGCGTACGCGAAAACCCCGCTCCAGTAAGCGGGCGCACAGACTGGCACCAATGAATCCGCTGGCGCCAGTGACGGCGACCAGGCTGCCGCGGGGAATCAGGCTGAAGCCACCTTCAGGCGGGCTTCTTCTTCGGCGGCGTTGAGCTGTTCTATATCATTGGCATTGATATAGTCGAGTCGCGCCTTGGCGCGAGACAATTTGCCCGATGATGTGCGTGGCAGGGAGCGGTTGGGAACCAGATGTACGAAGCAGTCCAGGCTCATTTCCATGCGCACCAGAGCCGTCAGGCGTCGTACCAGGTTGTTGCGCTTGGCGGGGTCTCTCTCGCGACACTGCACCATCAACACGCAGAATTCCTCTCCTTCGTGGTCCGGGGCGGAAAATGCCACGGCGTCACCGGGCCGCACTTCAGGCTGGGTCTCGGCAACATGTTCGAGGTCCTGCGGCCAGATGTTGCGGCCGTGGATAATGATCAGGTCTTTCTTGCGACCGGTGATGGTCAGCACGCCATCGACCAGGTAGCCTATATCGCCGGTGTTCAACCAGCCGCCTTCACACAAGGCGTGGCTGGATTCTTCAGGCAGATTGAAATAGCCGGACATGACGCTGGGGCCGCGCAGGTAAATTACACCGCTTTGCCAGTCCTTCAACACCTGGTCATCATCGCGAATCTCTACTTCAAAACCCGGCAGTGGCGCGCCGCAGTTGACGAAATGACGGCCGCGGCCTTCCGTGCTGTCCTCTTCCAACAACACCGCTTCGTGGTGATCCGAGAGGTGGTCGCTGTCGATATGGTGCGTGGTGAAGCCTATCGACAGGGGTGAAAAGCTGATGCCCAGGGTGCATTCGGCCATGCCATAGCAGGCCAGGAAAGCGCGGCGGTCAAAGCCACAGGGCTCCATTATCTCGGCGAAATACTCCAGCGTTTCCGGGCGAATCATTTCAGCGCCGATGCCGGCTACGCGCCAGTTGCTGAGATCGTAATTTTCGATGTCAGTGGCACGTACTCTGCGCGCGCAGAGGTCGTAGCCAAAAGAGGGTGCGAAGGAGATTGTCGCGCGGGTCTGCGTCATGAGGTTCAGCCACTGACGTGGCCGCATGGCAAATTCGCGGGTATCCAGGTAATCAACGGAGACCTGTGCCGTCATGGGTACCAGCACCATGCCCACCAGGCCCATATCATGGTAAAACGGCAGCCAGGACATCATTCGATCCTCGCCATTCATCTCCAGGCCGTGCACGATCATGCTCTGCAGGTTTGCCATGGCGGTATGGTGCTTGATAACCACACCTCGGGGGAACCGTGTGCTGCCGGAGGTGTACTGTATGTAGGCAATGTCTTCGGGAGTGATCTGAGGCAGTTGCTGTTGGCCTGCGGGAAGTGCGTAGAACGCCTCCGGCGCACCCACCATGCGCATTGTCAGGCCTTCACTGGCCTCTTGCAGGAAGGGCAGATAACCTTCAGATGCCACGCCGATGGCCGCATCACTGGCCTCCAGCAGACGCTGCAGCTGTGACACATAGGCGTTGTGAGCACCAATTTTGACGGATGCTGGTAGTGCCACGGGAATCAGGCCAGCGTACTGGCAGGCGTAGAAAAAGCGAATGAAATCGGGGTTGGTTTCAGCGACCAGGGCCACGCGGTCACCTTTGTCCAGGCCCAGACCGAGCAATCTGTGGGCCAGTTCAATGGCCTGTACACGCAGATCGCCATAGGAAACGCTGGCGTAGATGGCGCCGCGACCAGTGTAGAAGTTCGAGCCGGTTTCACCCTGGGCAGCGTAGTCGAGAGCATCAGTCAGTGTGGTGAAGTTGGCCGCGCGAAATGGCAGTTGGTGGCGTGTTGGCGTGGCACTTACGTTAACTTGTGACAATAGATTTACCTCGTTTTCGGCGAGCCTTTTCGCCGCGCTAAATGTGGTATAAACACAACGCTGTTCACTTCCTCCAATACGGAGGAGCGATTCTCAATTCAAAAACTTCCCACCTGGTTTTTCGGGCCACTCTTATTGCTCTATTTCTGTACAAGTGTATGTACAGGTGGATACCCCTATATTCGGGCTCTGGCAGTGGTTACCTGACGTGGAATGATACTAGCATTTTGGCACTGTGGCTTATAGGTAATAATACCAATGGCTAGAAGTCTGTCGGACTTAACACTGCCCGCCCCAGGGAGAGGGTCATGGCGCGGCCAGACGGCTGCGCTGCATTTTCTGCTGCCTGGGCATGAGTACTGGTGATGGCCATTGTCTTGTTGAGCCTTTTTCACTGGGGAGTGCTAAAAACGTCAATGCTGTAAAGGTGACATTTCGGCTGTATACTGCCGCCTCGGCGTATATAACGAGCACGCACATAAGAAGCCATGAGCGATAATGACGATTCGCCCGTCTCCCTGGAGGTGGTAACCCAGCGCCAGCAGTGGCGCCAGTTTCTGGCCCTGCCGCATCGTATCTACGCCTCAGATCCCGCCTGGATCGCACCGCTTAATGTTATGAAGCGCGAACAGCTTTCCCCCGCCAACCACTTTTTTGAGCATGCGCGTTGGCGGGCCTGGATTGCCTATAAGGATGGTGTACCCGTGGGGCGCATCACCGCACAAATTGATGAGATGCACCTGCAACAACATGACGATGGCGCCGGCTATTTCGGTATGTTGGAGGCTGATGATGACCCCGCTATCTTTGCGGCGCTGCTGGGCGCGGCGCAAGACTGGCTGCGCAGCGAGGGTATGCGGCAGGTGCGAGGGCCCTTTAACCTGCATGTCAATGAAGAGGTGGGACTGTTGGTGGACGGATTTGCCACGCCGCCATACTTCTTGATGGGCCACGCCCGCCCCTGGTATGGCTCCGGGCTGGAAACGCAGGGATACCAACCGGCGAAAGATCTTCTGGCCTACCATGTACGGCCTGATTTTGAAGCGCCCAGGGTGATGGAACGACTGGCAAACCGGGTGTCAAACCGGGTCGTGGTGCGCCCGATACGGCGTAAACAGTTGCTCGAGGATGCCGCTATCATGCGCGAAATCTTCAACGACGCCTGGCAAGATAATTGGGGCTTCGTGCCGCTTGCAGAAACCGAGTGGGCCGACACGGTAAAAACCCTGGCCAAACTGATGCCCGATGACTATATCCAGATCGCGGAATATGACGGCGAGCCTGTTGCCTTCATTGTGGCCCTGCCCAACCTGAATGAGGCAATCCGTGACCTCCAGGGTAAGTTGCTGCCCTTCGGTTGGCTCAAACTGCTATGGCGTTTGAAGGTGCGGCACCCGCAGACTGCCCGGATACCGCTGATGGGGGTGCGGCAGGAATTTCAGCACTCGCGCCTGGGACCGACCCTGGCATTCATGGTCATCGACGCTGTCCGCAAGCCCCTGCACGCCCGCGGCGTGAAAGATGTTGAGATGGGCTGGATACTCGAGGACAATGACGGCATGTGCAATATCATTGAAACCATTGGTGGCACGGCGTATAAACGCTACCGTATCTACCAGAAAGAGCTGTAGCCAGTGTGCCTCGTCACTCTGGGTATTACATTATGAGTGACGAGGTATACTAATGCATCTAGACCCGCAAACACACCAAATGACGGCCATTGTCCTGGCGGGCGATCGCACCAAAGCTGATTCCCTGATCAATCATACCGAGGCCGGCAGCAAGGCCATGATCGATATGGATGGTACGCCCATGGTGCGCCGCGTGCTGAACTCCCTGCGCGCATCCCGGGTGATCAAGAGGATATGCATGGCGGGCCCGGAGGCGAGTGAAGTCGCTACTGATACCGTCCTGTCCCAGTGGATTGACGCGGGGGAAATAGACTGGTCCGAACCGGGTAAAAGCCCCAGTACCAGTGCCTACCAGGCGATGCTGGAATTGGGCCCGGAAGAGGCGGTATTGCTGACCACGGCAGACCACCCGTTGCTGACGCCTGAAATTGTGGATGCTTTTGGCCGACAAAGCCTGGTGGATGACGTGGATGTTACCGTGGGCCTGGCGCCGTATGCCCTGGTTGCTGAGGCCTATCCCGGTATCAAGAAAACCGTGTTGCACTTCAGCGACGGCGACTTCTGTGGCTGTAATCTGTTTGCCTTTATCACGCCGGAAGGCCGTCGCGCCGCCAGATACTGGCGCAAGATCGAGCAGCAGCGGAAAAAACCGCTGGTGGTGATAGGCCTGCTGGGCTGGTGGGCGGTTATACGTTACCGCCTGGGATTACTGTCGCTGGAGGAAGCGCTGACCAAACTGAGCAAGCGACTAGGCTTGCGCATGCGCGCGGTTATCCTGCCCTACGCCAATGCGGCCATCGACGTGGATTCCATCGCCGACCTGATACTGGTTAAAGGTGCACTGGAGAAAGCGACAGCCGAAGACGCCTAGCGCTTCAACAATACCATTTTGTTCTCACCCTGGATAAATTCCCCGGTGGTCGGCTGATAACAGCGAGGCATAATTTCCAGCCGCCAGCCACTGTCATCGCGGTCCACGCTGTAGCAGTTATACCGGGCCACATCGGCCCCGTGTAAACCCAGGGCGGAGGCCGAAGGTACGGCGACAACGGGTGCGACCCCGTCTCGCGTGCTCAATTCGTTGTAATGTGCCCGGTGCCCGTGCCCGTGCAGTATCAACTCCACCCCGTGCTCGCTAAGCACCGCCTGCACCGCCGCGGCATCTGTCAGCCGTTTGCGCCATTTTTCCTTCCCCGGTAGCGGAGAGTGATGCAGGAACACAACCCGGAACAATTTTTTAGTGGCGGCCTCTTCCAGTAGTGCCGGCAAGCGGTTTAATTGGCTGGTTCCGACGGTTCCCGTGGCCATTAATGGTGGCTTGGGACAACCTGTGGAAACCCCGATGAAAGCGATATTTTTGCGCACGCGCAGGCTGGGGAATACGCTGGCGTGGCCGGCGCCATCGATTGGCCCGCCATCCGATGTCATGTAGTCACGCCACAGGCCGAAGGTTTTGTCCCAGTCGGCCCGGACGCAGGTGTCGTGATTGCCCGGCACCAGAGCGACTTGCCCGGGTTCGCCCAACTGCTGCAACCAGGCGCGTCCCTGTTCGAATTCCTGTGGCAGGCCGATGTGGGTCAGGTCGCCGGTAACCAGTAATTGATCCAGGCTAAAATGGCGCAGGTCACGCTGCAGCGCTTGCAGAACCTCCGCCCGGTGTTCAAAGCGACGCTTGCGGCGCCAGGACAGGTAGCCGAACACCCGCTTATTGAGCAGATCCCGCGCATGTACACCTTCCAGTGAGCTCAGGTGGGGGTCGGAAATTTGTGCGAATGTCTGACTCACAATGTTGATTCCTGCAGCCTATACTCAGATGCGGCGGATATTGGCTCCGAGGT
>QNFR01000009.1 GCA_003646405.1 Gammaproteobacteria bacterium | reverse complement strand
TAAGCTTAACTACTAACTTAGCTTAGTTGCTAGGCACAGAACCGTAGCTGTGCTCAACCGCACGACCGTAGTTACGGCTCGGGTTATCCGCGAAGCTGCGCTGCCAGGCCACAAAGCCTACCAAGGGAGCTTTAGTAGTCACAGGGTTGTTACAATCGACAGGATTGGTGATATCCACCAGCGTCGGGTTGTTAGGATCTGCGACAAACTCACAGACCGCCTGCGTCCTGTTACCAAACGGGCTTACTAACAATTCAGCCCAACCGTAGACGGCACCATCAGGCACTCCTATTGTGACCGGGTTATCAGCACGCAATACCGGCTCCACACCCCACTCAACAACATTCACTTCATACTCAAGCACAGTGGTTGGTATCTGGCCGGGAATGGACGGAGAAGGGACCAACTCGCCAGGAATATCAGCAATACCCCTTTCTTCACGATCCCAGGCGATAAAACCCGCTCTAAGAGGAATATCACGGTGATCGCAATCGTTCAGCGCGGTACACGTGAAAAGGGGATCATGCAAAGGGTGATCTTCCGGAATCTGCGTGAACAGATACTTATACAGATTCATCATAGTGTACTGGCCGGGAACAGTAATCACCCAGTCGGTACCAACGTTATTAGCCGCATTGGCGGACCAATCGTTAATGACTGATGAACCACCAAGGGCAGTACGCAAACCGTCGTACAGGCCACGCAGACCACCATTGGCCGGAGCAGCACCGTTCAGATCGGGAAAGTCAAAACCCTGCAGGTCACCACTGAACAAACCGAATTCCTGGTTGGTCATGCTCGGGGAGGCACCGAAGTCTGCGATATGCACCGCATCGTTACCAAATTCGATGCCGCTGGCCGCATCACGCACAAAGTAGGACACCTTGAGTACGTTGCCGGTTGGACCATAAGTGGTGGTCGCGACAGAACCGGCACCGAAACGCTGGTTGGTCTGAGTGGAACTCAAAACACCAATCAAAGCTGGATTGGCTACACCACCAAACCCAGGGATACTGTTGTTCTGAAAGAAGTTATCCGCAGCCAGGTCACAATCGACTGGAACACCGTTGATGTGCTTGGAGGCCACGCCGATAGGCGAGGATACGGGAGCAGAACCCATACCAAGTACTTCGATGTAACCGGTACCGGCACCCGGGCGATAGGTGACGGGCATGTCGATGAAGCCCTGTTGACCAATAAAGGCGGGAACCGTACAACTGTTGTCAGTGGTTTTGAACGAGATAGTGCTTGTATCGCTAGCCAGAGGGCCCACGCTGACGTCTTCATCATCGTCCAACCAACCGGTCCACTCGTCAAACGGGGACAGGATCAGGTTGAAATCCAGTGCATCCATAGAGTCAGTACCACGACGCAAGCGCAGTTTCACTACCTGGGTCTGACCGCTGGTATTGATGATATGGACACCGGTAACAAAACCAATGGCCGTTGTGTAATAAGGCACGATGGCCAGATCGCCGAGGCTGTTTGAAGCGACAGATGGTGCGGTCTGTGCACCAGCCACGCCCGTGTAGCCAGCCGTCACGGCGGCAACCGCGGCGGCAAGTCCTAATGGTTTAAATATTGCTTTCATTGTAGAAGCTCCTAATGTTTTCATTTATTACAATCAATTTAAAAGATTGCTAGCGCTATTATTGCTAGCTGCAACCAGCTGTCAACCTACACAATTACCGGTTGGCGCTGTACCACCACTCCTCGCCAATGTGTACCCATTGTTCACGAATAGTGACCGGCTGCGCGCCAATAATTACCGATGCTGCAGAGGTTTGTTTGGTCGGCTTGGACATGACCCTCACCGCCACACTCGCCACAGCTGCCTGCGCATCATAATGAAGGACCTCCACCCCTGTCAACTCCCATTCAACGGCATAGGAAAATTTCAAGGGATACAACCTCTTAGGGAAGGCTTCTCGATAAGCCGGCGTGGAAAATTCCCAGGTCTGTTCGAACTCCCGGTCGACCAGTGTTTGCCAGCGGGCGCGCACCCGCTGTTCGAGGGCGGCGGCCTGCTGCTCGGATAATTGTTCGGGCTCGGAGCAGCCTGCAATCAGGCCGGCCATGGCAACTATGAGCAGGGGCGCTCCCATACGGGCGAAAGAATCATGGATAGCGTGTAACATATTGTCTTTATTACCCTTTTTCAGACGATCGGCGATTATACTCGACTGCATTAGTCATGCAAGAATTATATGACCCAGCGCGATCAGCCGCTCATGGCAGACGCCAGAGCACCAACCGGCGCCCATGCCATGAACGACACAACTGGACACCCGAACCACCCCGGCACAGGAAAATCAGCCGGGCCACCCCATGGCAACCAGACCGGCATTGACGTTGGCGGGGGCTCCACACCACCCGAGGGCGCACCCTGATTATGCGAATACACCTGAAACAAATGGTATTATTCCCACAAATTCAACAGCTTGCATTGCCCATACGCGCTAGTGCTCCAACCACTAGTTAGCCGGCAACTCAATCAGTTCCATATTGCGGATCTGTGAGCGCATTTCCTCACTGACCTGGCGCAGCTCGTTTTCACTGTACAGCGCCCGGGGCGTGATAATCACTAACAATTCTGTGCGACGGTCGTCTTTGACCGTACTGCCAAATAGCGGGCCTACCAGCGGCAATTGATGCAGAAACGGGACGCCGGATTCAGTATTGGTGGCATTTTCCCGTATCAAACCACCCAGCACCACCGACTCGTTGGAGCGAACCGCCACGCGGCTCATGATATTGCGCTCGTTGAAGGCGCGCTGGCCGGTCGCAGCATCAATCGGGCCAATGTCTGTCACGGATTGCTCGACATCCATGGTAACCAGGCCACCGGCATTCACCGATGGTGTCACGGTGAGCTTCACTCCGGTATCCTTATAAACGACGGACTGGGTAATCCTGCCGGCATCGGACTCGGTCTGCTGGTCGAAGGTTGGCACCTGGTCACCCACATGGATATAGGCGGTGTGATTATCCAACACCATGACCGACGGTGTCGAGATCACATTGATCAACGATTGCTCGGACAGCGCATTCAACACCGCTTTGATATTACCGGCCGAATTGATTACCGAGTAGGAGAAACCCGGTGCGATGGCGGCCGGCCCACCGGCGGCGGCGGCCAGCACACCCACCCCGTCATAATCGTCGCCAAGATTATTATTGAAGCTCCATTCCAGCCCGTAGCGCAGTTCATCGGTGAGTGACACCTCCAGAATACTGGCCTCGATAAGGACCTGGGTCGCCACCACATCCAACTGCTCCAGGGCCGTTTTGATCAAGTCATACTGCTTGCCGGTGGAGTGGATGAGCAGGGCATTGTTGTCTTCGTCCGCGACCACCCGCACATTCTCCAGCGAAGAGGCGCCGCCGCCCATGTCTGTCAGCGCGCCAACGGAGGAGATAGAGCCTCCCGGGCCGGTAGACGTGGGGGCGCTAAAGGATGATTTACCAATCCCGACGGAACCAGTACCCAGGGTTTCAGCCGACATGCCGGGGGCGACACCCGCACGGCGCCCATCGGCGCCACCGCGCCCCCTATCCGTAGAACCCGACCGGCTGGCTCGAACCTGAACAAATTCATCGGCGTAAATGCGATTGAGTAATTCCGCCAGGCGCCCGGCGGAAGTGTTCTGCACCGGGTAGACATAAAGGCGTTTCTCGAACTTTGAATCAGGCAGGCCGTCCAGGCGCTCGATCCAGGTTCCCACCGTATCGAGGTAGTGGCTGCGCGGCGTTACTATCAGGATACTATTAAGCCGTTTAACCGGCACCACGCGAACAACCTTCGCCAGGGGGCCTCCCTTCTCATCCTGCCCACCGTCGTTGAGCAGCGCCGAGAGGGCCTCCGCGACCTCCTCAACACCGCTGTTCTCCAGGGGAAACAGGCCAACCGACATGCCCTTGAGCAGATCCACATCAAACGTCGCGACCATATCCAGCCAGCCGTCCAACTGCTCCCGTGTGCCGGCCAACATCAACAGGCTGCGCGCGTTATCGACACGGACAAAGGCTTTCTCATTCGCCACCGGCTCCAGTATTTCGGCCATGTTCGACGCGCTGATATAGCGCAGGGGCACGATGATAGTACTGTAGCCGGCCCCGGTATTTTTCTGGCTGGACACGTCGGGGGAGAGCTTGCCACCCTCCTGCGCGCCGGTGACCAGGTAGCGGCCATCGGAACCCCTGATCATCAATGCTTTATTGGCCCTGAGCAGCGATTCGAGAATCTCCAGCAGTTCGTCGCGCGGTACGGGCGTGCGTGTGCGCAGAGTAACCTGCCCCTTTATGGGGTGGTCCACAATGTAATCCAACTGGAGGATATCCCCCATAATCGCGTGCATCACCTCACTGAGGGGCGCCTGCTCAAAATTCAGGCTGACATCATCTCCCAGGAAGCGCACCGGTTCCTCTACAGCGGGCAAACGAACCTGCCGGTCATTACCTCTATAGATAGTCGGCGCGGCGCGCTGGCTTGCATCGCTGTTGGACGCCGCGAGGTCTGCCGCTGACGTGGCCAACTCGGCAGAGGCATCGACCTTGGTAGCCGGTGCTGGTGTCGCCGCCGGCTCTGCAACGGAAGGGCTGGGTGCGGTGGCTGCAGCCTGGTCGCGCGGCACCGTAGAACAACTACCCAACAGAAAAATCGCAATAGCGGCTATCAATTTTCGCGACATGCGTGGCCACGGTAAGCTTCTTTGTATTATTTTAATCATTATCGTTTTTACTATTGCCTGCCACCTCTGGCGACCCCCCCGGAAGAAAGTCGGCGCTCACCACGCTTGGCTCGGGCAACACTGCCAGTTCCCTTGTTAGTAATAGTCTTTTTGTTACGTTCAGCGGCAGGCTTACCGGCACTGCTGTTAGCCACCGCCGCATCGGCAGCGGCGATTACCACGCCAGTTTTAAGCACAAGCTTTTCACGCCGCCCGCCTTCCACCAACACCACACGATTCGACTCCACCACGTCCAGCGTCCACCCTGCAACGCTCTCACCCTGTAATATACGCTGTTTCTGGCCCTTGACCAATGCGATGATGCCAGCCGTATTACCACTACCGAATATACCGAGCAATTTGACTTCCTTGAGTTGCCCGGACCGTTTCTTGCCCCCGTCGGGCACCACCTGCGGCGTAGTTTCTTCGATGGGACTGCGGCCCTCCCAGAACAAGGGCCTTGCGCGAATTTCATCACTCTGATCGCTTGCTACAAGGGCGGAACTGTCGACCGGTGTAACCTGGAGTACATCCGCAGCGGGCGCAACGGCATCAAATACTGGCGCCATCGCGAGGCGGGCGCCACTGTACAGCAACTGCAGGCACAACACCAAGCCGAGGATAACCGCCACCAACTCGACTCCGCGCTCGGTGCGTAAAGGATTCGCCGCAGCTCGATAGCGGCCGCGGACTGCGCCCCAAGCTGTCATTGCACAGCCCTCAGTGATAACAGCTGGAGTGAAGCACTTACGGTCTGCTCGTTGATAGTACTCTTGCGTGAACTGCCTCGGGTAGGCCACACATCCAGCGACTCAACCAGTAATAAAGGCCTATATCCTGTGATTGCAATCATGGCCGTATCCAGAGCGGCAACATCACCTGTTACGGTCAGCTTAAGGCCGATATAGTCAAAAGCATTTTTCTCGCGCACGGGCAGGACCTGACTATTGCTGACAGAGAGGCCCGCTTCAACGAATATCTGGCGCGCATTTTTTTGCAACCTGGCCGACACTGTCGCACGGTCTTCCGTTGCGGGGTACGCCAGTCTCTCCACCCGTTTATCGACCTTGAGGGCTGATTCTCGAAGCTGGCCCTCGTGTTCTATCAGCCCCTGCAATCTGGCGATGCGCGGAGCAAGCGCATCAATCTCCGATTGATATCCCTGGCGCATGCTCAACAGGCCGAGCAGGGCGTTCAGGTATAACAACGCCGGGATGATCAGTGTCAGGCCGATTATCCAGGCGCTGCGCTGATTGGATCGCAACCAGCTCACCCTGACGGACCGTCATTCAGGTTGATATTCAAGGAGAATTGCTCCAGACCGGTGTTACCCACTTTGACAATCGCCTGCGGCGCGGTAACTTCTGCATAAGCAGGTTCGTCGGTCAGTTTTTGCATCACAGCGGAAGCATCCGCCGCCCGCCCTCGCAAGCGGATCTCCCTGCCGCTCATTGCAAACTGCACTATGTGGGCATCATCATCCAGTAACCGTGTCAGCCGGGCAATTTCATAGTGCGGGTTGGGGTAAAGGCCAACAATACGATTCGCGGCGTCGATAGTCTCGTTGGCAAGCGCCAGTGATGTACGCATGCGCGAGGCCTGGACGGCATCGCTACGAGCACTGTCGGCCAGGGCCTCGACTTGCAGCAGTTCCGCTCGCATGGCTCCCGCCGCGACCCCGGCGATAAGCAGAATAAAAACCGCGCTGACCACCAGCATCACGCCACAGCGGCGCAGACGTTTGCGATATCTGGCCTCGCGTTTATGCTCGCCAAAACCGCGTAATACCACCATTGCGCCATCCGCCGCCGCCCATATTTCCAGGGCATGCGCATCGTGGATGTCGTATTGCCTGCCCAGGTAGGCCATAACAGCGCTCTTCGAAACAATCACCAGCACCAGCTGCAGCAGTGCCTCGTCACGGGTGACAAGCTGCCATCCGTAGGCGGTATCGTCCGCTGAAAACGGGCTATTGGCGTTGACTTCCAGGGCGAGCACCGCGCCCAGATCACCCTCCGCGGCCGCGGGAAGACGCAGCGATTTGCTCAGCGCCAACGCGTCAGGCAATAAAACCGCTTCGCACTCGAACGATGCCTGCGCGGACACCTTACCCGCCTGGTACAAAACAGGGTCACCATCGCCGCGCAGGCACACCACTTCGTCCAGGCGTTTACGCAGAGGGGAGTCATCATCCCACACCAGGCTGCGCCAGGCCGCGAGCCAATGCCCGCCCAATTGGCGCATGTCATAGCCAAACAATTTCCAGTTTTGCCCCGCTTCAAGCATTACACACCTGCTTTGTAATCCTTATTCATCCGTCTGTTACACCTGCATTAACGACACGCGGACCCTCTGTGCGAACAATACGCCACGGCAGCAGGGACGAAGCCTCGCTCCCCCCGGACACCCAGCGTCTACGCAACCATGTGCGATCGCCGTAATGCACTACTGCATCCGCCCTGTAGGAACCACCCCCCAATGACAAACCACCACCAACTCCCTCACCCCGTTCAGTCGAGCGTCCCGAGAGGCGACTGCGGTATTGCAGGATAGCGTCCGCCTTTTGCGGATCAATTTTGCGGATTACTGCCAACACCACTTCCGGGGCGAGGGACCAATTCTCGCCCCTGCGTGACGGCATCCCAGCGAACACATAATCCCTGACCGCATCCAGCAACGTGCGATCAACCCCGTCCACTCGCAGCAAATCCTCCATCGCCGCAAACCTTGAATTTCTCGGAGAAGAATCAGGTGAACTCGCGCCCATTGAACGCCACTTTATCACATTGTCTGCCAGAGTTTGCGCCGGCGCAGGGTCCAACTGCGCAGCGATGACAAACAGAGCGGCCAGAATGTCCACGGAGGCGCGATTCAAATTGATAAGCCCCGAGGTGGGCACCAGGGTGACGACAACCTCCAACTCCCCCATGCGATAGACTCCGCTGGGCAAATCTTGCCCACCTGACGCATCAATTTTTCCTGTTACCACATCCGCCATCATCAATTGAATTGCGCCATCACCCGCGGCCGCCGCTTTGGCCCGCGCCACATGCAACTGCGCCATCCGGGTATCCACCCGGGCATGGGATACGATGCCAGCCACCAGCAGTGACATGCCGGCGATAAACCAGACCACGATGGCCAGTGCAACACCGCGCTGTGTTGTCCGGGCAACAATCCTGCGCGGCACTCCTGTCTTCGATAAGGCCGCTATCGAGCCAGTACTCATGGTAACCCACTATCCATTTATCGTGCCCCCCGTACGCTGAAGATAAGGTCCGGCCAGTACCTGCCCGCAGCCCGCACTTGCAGCCGCACCAGCGCCGGCAACTTTTTGCTATCCCAGTTTTCCATCCAGGGACTGGTAAAATCCTTCCGGAAGGACAACTTGAATTCATCCAGGTCGCTTACCAGCGTTCTGGAATCGACGGTGTTCCAGCTCACTGGTCTGCCGGACCACGTCGGTTCCTGCCAGCGCAACACGAGGCGATCATCTTCCCTGGCGACACGTATCATATGGCTACCGCCGAAGCCTTCGCCAAAAAGTACCGTCGACTTCCAGGCCAGGGAATCGCTGCTTATCTCGAAAAAGGTAGCGTCAGATCCCAAACCGCCTACCGACATGCCACTGGTGTTGCTACCAATGATTGAAGACTCCAGAGCATCGCGCAAAAAACCACTCACTGTACGCACCTCATCGACCCTGCCCGTCATGCGTTCAATAGCGACCTGGGTATTGGCCAGGGTGCGCAGCCCCGTTACCGTGGCGAGCATAACCAGAGACAAAATGGTCAGCGCCACCATCACCTCGACCAGAGTAAAGCCCCGCTGCCACACCTTGTGGGCAGGCTCTGGAGAACCCCGCTGTACTGGATATTGGTTCATCGGCGCCCGATGCCTTCCACCACGGAATTAAGCACCACTTCTCGCAGTTTGCTCCCATCGACCCAACTGACGCCCACCTCGATTTCGTGCAGGCTGCCAACGGGCAGCGCAGTACGCTGCAGTGCCACCGGACTGGTATCCACCCGCCACTGAAAACCACCGGCGGTCTCACCCTTTGCACTGATACCGGAAATCGGCACCATGGCGTTCTCCGCCAGCAGCGAACGTGCCAGTTCCACACTGTAAGCGTACTTCTCATCGCTGCGAACATTGCGTGTGGCGCCACCGGCCGCCTGATATAGAGCTGCCAGGGCAAGCGCCAATATAGAAATAGCAACCACCATCTCCAGCAGGGAAAAGCCGGCGGATTGCCTGGAATCTGCGTGCCTAATTGAGCGCATAGCGTTCATGGCTTACCCGCCCTACCAACCAATCCACGGATATCCTGACCCCGTCCGCTCCGGGCCGCTCGATGTCTATACCACCGCCACTGGAGCCGCCTTCCGGGTAAAAGCGTATGACGCCTTCGTCTTCCCGGTTCACTTCCCGCGCTGTGGTGACCACCAGGTTGAGCCCTTCCGGCAACTGGGTACGCCTATCGTTTAATCGTACTTCGTTGGTTTTTGGGTTGATGATGACATCCTGAGCCCGGCCTGTATTAACCGCGGCGTAACGGGCGGAGCCCAGCACGGTAATAACGTCGCGCACCGCCTGACGGTACTGTATTGATTCGTAGAAACGCACACTGGCGGGAATTGAAACAGCCAACACCAGCCCCATGATGGTTATCGCGGCCAGTAGCTCAATCAGGGTAAAACCCTCTGCTGCCTGACGCGGGGAATACCCGGAGGTCTGCCTGTTTATCATCTGACGCGTACCAACCTCAGGCAAAGCAACGAACTGCTAGCCGATCATTTCCAGTTACCCACATCAGTATCCTCTCCCTCGCCGCCGGGCGTTCCGTTCTGGCCGTAACTAAAAATATCTACCTCGGCGTGATCGCCGGGGTACTTGTAGAGATAATCACGCTTCCAGGGATCCAGGGGTACATCCGACTTGAGATAGGGGCCATTCCAACCCGTAGAGCCGGCGGGCCTGGCAACGAGCGCAACCAGTCCCTCGTCGTTGGAAGGAAATCTTCCCACATCCAGCTTGTACATCTCCAGCGACTGCTCCAGATCCTTGATCTGTATGGCCGCCGTCTTCGTCTTAGCGCCGCCCAGCTGGCTCAGTACCCGGGGACCTACCAGGCTCATGAGCAAACCCAGAATGGCCAACACCACCAACAGTTCCATCAGTGTAAACCCGCTTTGTCTGTGGACTCTGCGCCCTGTCTCAGTGATTCTGCTCATTCCTGTTCCTTTTAAACTCGATAAATGAAAATGTCATAATCGATAACGTATATAAACGTCTTTTATTCATACCGCCAGATCATTGACCGAAAGAATGCCCATCAATATGGCGATAATTATTACCGCAATGATAAATCCCATACCAAGAATCAGCACTGGCTCCAGCAAGGCCAGCCCGCGCTTGACGCCGGATTGCACATGATCGTCAAACACTTTGGCCAACTCCAGCATCATCTGGTCCAGACTGCCGGATTCTTCGCCCACTCGGATCATCTGGATCACCATGGGCGTGAACATGTTGGTCTCTCTCAGGGCAACCGACATACGCTTGCCCGCCTTGACCGCTGGCGGCAGCACTTCCAACGCCTCTTTGATCACCCTGTTATCCACCGTGTTAATGGCAATGGAAATCGCTTTCAAAAGAGGTACGCCATTACCGAGAAGTGTACCCACGGTGCGCGCAAACTTGGACACCTCGAACTCGAAAATAATTCCCCCGACCAGGGGCATTTTCAGCAGTCGCCGATGCAAGCCGATCTTGCCCTGCTCCGTGCCCGCCCGGTGTCGCAGGTAAATTCCCAGGCCCACGAGGATGATCAATATGGCCCAACCGTAACTCTTGATAAAATCCGCACCGCTGATAACCATCTGTGTCAGCGGTGGCAGGGCCTCCCCCATGTCCTCGAACAGTGTCTCGAACTGGGGAACCACAAAGCCCAGCATCACCACGATAGAGAGCACTGACACCACTGCCAGTATGGCGGGGTAGATCAGGGCCGAAATCACCGTATCACGGTTCGCCTTGGCATTTTCCAGGTATTCCACCAGGCGATTTAATACCTCGGACAGATGCCCGCTGGCCTCCCCCGAGCGGACCATATTGATATAGAAGGTACCAAATACCTGTTCATAAGGTTGCAGCGCCTGACTCAGGGCTTTACCGCCCTTCACGGCGGTGAGCAGGTCATTCAACAGCTGGTTCATCCGGGGCTGGGCCGCCATATCGATCAGCACCTTGAGCGCCCGGTCCAGGGGCAGGCCGGCGCGCAACAATACAGCCAACTCGCTGGTCATGGACAGAATTTCCTGCCGACCTGGTGGTTTGCCACTGGCCTTACCGCCAGAGTCAGCCCCAGCGAAAGCCCCTGGCTCAAGTTTCAGCAGAGTAAGGCCCTGGGCGCGCAACCGCCTTGAGGCCAGCTCCATGCCCCCCGCTTCTACCGTACCGTCGAGAGGTTTACCGTCGCGGCCTATTGCCTTGTAACTAAAATGTGGCATAGGCGCCTGTTATACCGACATGAATTCGGCGGCGGGAATCTCTACGTGTATCGCGGTCGGCGATGAGTCTTCCTCGCTCTGGTCCTGAGTGACACGCAGCACTTCCTCCATGGAGGTAACCCCCTGCACCACTTTGCGCAATCCATCTTCGTAGAGGGTTGTCATACCCTGGCGCCTGGCTGCCGCATGTAATACCGTCGCGTCTGCACCGCTCATAATAACCCGGTGCATTTCATCATCCAGCACAAACAGCTCGTGAATCCCGGTACGCCCGGCGTAGCCGGTCTGCATGCAGGCTTCACAGCCAGTGGCCTGGTAGACAACACAGGTGTCCGTCTCCACATAGCTGCGCAGTCCGGTCTGGTTTATGTAGGCCTTGTCGAGTTCCACCGGCTCCTTGCAACTTGCACACAGGGACCGCACCAGTCGCTGGGCAAGTACGCCGTTTACCGACGAAGTGATGAGGTAGCGTTCCACGCCCATGTCTTCCAGGCGAGTGATGGCGCTGGCCGCGGTATTTGTGTGCAGGGTGGAGAGCACCAGGTGCCCGGTCAGGGCGGACTGCACTCCAATTTGTGCCGTCTCGGTGTCGCGCATTTCGCCGATCATGATGATGTCCGGATCCTGCCGCAGGATGGCTCGCAGGGATCGGGCGAAATCCAGGTCGATCTGGGGTTGCACCTGAATCTGGTTGATCCCCTGCAACTGGTATTCCACCGGATCTTCAACTGTGATGATCTTCAGTGCCTCGCAGTCCAGAGACACCAGGGACGCATAAAGGGTGGTTGTTTTACCGGACCCGGTGGGGCCGGTTACCAGCAGTACCCCGTGGGGACGGGCCAGCAACTCCTGATAGCGCGTCAGAGTATCGTCGCTGAAGCCCATAACAGACAGACTGAGTTGGATACTTTCCCGATCCAACACCCGCATCACGATACTTTCACCGTGCACAGTGGGAATAGTGGAAACCCGCAAATCCAGCTCATGCCCCTTTACCCTGGTCATAATGCGACCGTCCTGGGGCAGGCGGCGCTCGGCAATATTCATCTGGGACAACAGTTTAATACGCGAGGCTATCGCCGCTGCCAGGTTACCCGCCGGCGGGTCCGGATAATCCTGCAATACGCCATCGACCCGGTAGCGCAATTGCAGACCATCCTCAAAGGGCTCGATATGGATATCCGATGCCCCCATATCCAGTGCCCGGTGGATGATCTGGTTGACCAGACGAATGACTGGCGCCTCGCTGGCCAGGTCTTTCAGGTGCTCGATGAACTCGTCATCGCTCTGGCCGCTAAAATGATCGTTCAGTGATTCTTCGTCGTCCTCGTCACCCTGCAGGTAGCGCTGTATGGCCTTGTTGATATCGCTGTCCAGCCCCAGGACGATGGTCACGGGCTTGTTCAGCGCCATGGACAGGGCCTTGCCCAGAAAGGGGTCCTGCGGCACCGCGGCGACAAACCTCACATCAGTTTCGGTAACGGCGACAGGCACCACGCTGTTATTGACCAGGAAGTCCTGTGCGACGCCATCCAGTTGGATTGGTTCCTGTGGGAAGTCCACCGCCAATTGCAGGGGAATATCGAGTTGCCGGCTCAGGGCCAGCGCCACATCCTGCTCTGAAACCAGGCCCAGCTTTACCAATACCTGGCCGAACAGTTCCCCCATTTCCGCCTGGGCGAGCAGGGTCCTCTCCACATCGCGCTCGGAAATCTTGCCTTGCTCTACCAGCAGTTCGCCTAATTTTTTCATGGGCCACGCATTATCGAACGATTTCTAACCAAAAACCGATTATATTTACCGACTTCCAACCGCGCCATTGTAACACAGCAATCGTCAGGAACAGTGCGCCCACGGGCACAGCGGGGCAACGCCATAACACCAACACCAAAGCTGTCGAAGCGCCCGTTTAGCGCGCCGAGGAGGGCTCATCGCCACCATAGCCGAAGACATTATCAACAATGTATAAAGGGCGCTGCTTTGACTCGACAAAAAGGCGCCCAATGTACTCACCAAGAATGCCGATGCCAATCAAATTCAACCCCCCCAGAAATAGTATTGCAGAGAGTAATGACGCATAACCCGGCACATCAACCCCGAATACGACGGTTCGAACGATGATGATACCCAGGTAAAAGAACGACACCATGGCAATGAGGGTGCCAATATAAGACCAGATCCTCAAAGGCACTGTGGAAAACGAAAAGATGCCATCCAGAGCAAAATTCCAGAGTTTCCAATAATTCCATTTACTGTGCCCGTGGGCTCGCTCCGGCCGTTCATAATAGACATCCACAGTCCGAAAACCCAGCCATGCAAATAAGCCTTTCATAAATCGTGAGCGCTCAGGCAGGGTCTTTAACACTTCAACTACCCGCCTGTCCATCAAACGAAAATCCCCCGCATTAGCGGGAATAGCCACGTCACTCATGCGTCCAATCAGGGCATAAAACCAGGATGCCGACATCCGCTTAAACCACGAATCGCTACCACGTGATTTGCGGACGGCAATTACCATGTCATAGCCTTCCCGGTACTTCGCCATCATTTCTTCCAGAAGTTCGGGTGGATCCTGAAGATCAACATCCATGGGCACCACCGCCTGACCCCGGCTGTAATCAAAGCCAGCCGACAGCGCGACATCTTTACCAAAGTTACGCGATAGGTTGATCACAGTGAGATCACTTCGCTCTTCTGCCATCGCCTTCAGGATAGACACGGTACGATCACGCGAACCGTCATTAACAAGAACGTATTCATGCGATCCAACAAGCTCTTTTACAATCGGGTCAACTCTCTGAAAAAAATAATGGATACTTTCTTCTTCGTTGAAAACCGGCACCAAAATACTTAGCTCAACCGTTACTGGCATGCAGTTCCTCAACGTGGCTTGTTTGAAGTGTAGGTGATTATTGTATAACAGTTACTTGCGGGCATGTGGTGAGTTTTAGTCGGCACAACCCTACAATCTCCGCCGGTTTCCTCACGCCGCACCAGAGCCAACTCAACGCGGCAACCACAGCGCCGCCTCGGCAACCCCGGGATGGGCGGGGACTTAGCTTTCGAACATCTCCCAGCTGTCATCCACAACATAGTGTAATGCGCGGTTTTCCTGCTGTAACTTGATCAGGTGGGCACTGAGGGAGAGTTTGGCTATCTTGTGCAGACTGGTATTTACGTCGTCATAGACGACCTTGATCAACTCATCCAGTGGCGAGCGCCCCAATCGTTGCAAGCTTGCGATCACCTTGCTTTCCCGCTTGAGACGATGCTTAACCAGCCATTCCACCACAGCCTGCGAATCTTCCATCACCTCACCGTGCCCCGGAGCAATTAGCTTGAGGGGGTAGCGCAACAACAACTGCAGGGAATCGATATAGGCTTTCATATCACCACTGGGCGGTATGATCACAACAGTAGAGCCGTTCATGATGTGGTCACCGGCGAACAGCATCTGCTCTTCCTCCAGGAAGAAACAGAAATGATTGCTCACGTGCCCCGGGGTGTGCACCGCACGCAAGGTGAATTCCCCCGTGCTCAATACTTCGTCATGCTGCAATTCCGCGTTGGGCTTGAAAGTATCGTCCTGGAACATGTCATCTGCGGGAGATGCCCCGATCACCTGCGCACCCGTAGCCTCGGCCACCGCCTGCCAGGCGGGGGAGTGATCCGGGTGGGTGTGGGTACAAACGATCCAGCGAATACGATCACCGGCAGTCTGCAGAATGGCGTCAATATGCGCCGGGATGGCAGGGCCCGGGTCAAGCACAGCAACGTCATTATCTCCCAGCAGGTAGGTGTTGGTCCCACTGCCGGTCATTACCCCGGCGTTGGGCGCCACAATCCGCCTGACCCGGCTATTGAGGCGGAACGGTATACCGTGTTCCAGCATAATCTCAGGCCATATTGTCGATGGAAACCAGCGGGTTCACCTCGGCGTCGTAGTCCACGCCGTCCACTTCAAACCCGAACAACTGCAGAAACTCGCGCTTATAGCCGGCGAAATCAGATAACTGGCGTAGGGTTTCGGTATTGATATCTTCCCACAACTCACCCACGGCAGCCTGGATCGCCGGATCCAGCTCTTTGCGGTCCGCGCGCAGGCGCCCCTCCTCATCCAGGTAGGGGGCGTCACCGTAAAGCGAGTCCCGGAACAGGCCGTCGATCTGCTCGATACAGCCCTCATGTATACCCTGCTCCTTCATCACCTTGAACAGCAGCGCCAGGTAAATCGGCATTGCCGGAATAGCCGCGCTGGCCTGGGTCACCACCGCCTTGAGCACAGACACCCGCGCATCCCCGTCCCTGGCGGCCAGTCGCTGGCGGATGTTGATCACCCGCTTGTCCAGGTCCTGCTTGGCCGCGCCGATGGTGCCGTGCCAATATATATCCCAGGTCAATTTATCCCCGATGTAGGTGTAGGCCGTGGTCTTGGCGCCGTCGGCCAGCACGCCGGCATCGTCCAGCGCGTCGATCCACATCTGCCAGTCCTCGCCACCCATCACCGCCACGGTGTTGTCTATCTCCTCCTGACTGGCCTGCTCCAGGTGGAAGTCCTGTACTTCCTCTTTATCCGTATTCACGCCTTTTTGCGTGGTGTCGCCACCAATGGGCTTAAGCGTCGAAGTGTGCACCACACCGGTCACCGGATGCTGCCGGCGCGGCGACGCCAGGCTATAAACCACCAGATCCACCTGCCCCATATCGGCCTTGATAGTCTCTATGGTTTTTTGCTTGATCTCATCGCTGAAGGCATCGCCATTGATGCTCCTGGCGTACAAACCCTCAGCCTCGGCGAACTTGTGAAAAGCGGCGGAGTTATACCAGCCTGCAGTACCCGGTTTCTTTTCCGTGCCCTCCTTCTCAAAGAAGATACCCAGCGTATCGGCCCCCGCGCCAAAAGCGGCCGTAATACGTGATGCCAGCCCATAACCGGTGGATGCTCCAATCACTAAAACCCGCTTGGGGCCATTTATGATAGAGCCCCGGGACTTTACATAGTCGATCTGCTTCCTGACATTGGCTTCGCAACCGACTGGATGAGTGGTAATACAAAGGAATCCGCGTACACGTGGCTTGATGATCATGGGTTCGTCTGTCCTGAGAGAGGTGGTCTGTTGTCCTGGAAACGTTAGCCGGGCGCGACCTGATGCGGCCATGCCCGAACCCGACTGCGAAGTTTAGCATATCGCAGGTGCCCTGCCGCAACCGACCGGACGAACCCCACACCCAACCTTGTGTTCGATGCTCACTTACAGTTCAATACCACTCCCTTCTCCACACGACGACCCGCCACATGCCAGACTTACCGCTTCGCTACACCACCCCCAGCACCTGGACCGAAGCCGTAATGGCGGATTTCGACAGCTTCCTGCTGGACCACGCCGCCGCCGAGAAAAAGGCGTCGGGTATGGCGATCTCCATGCTGTCCCACTACCCGGACCGGATCGAGTTGGTGGCCGCGATGGCGGACCTGGCTGTGGAGGAACTCACCCACTACCGCGAGGTGGTCAAGTGGATACACCGCCGGGGCCTGGTGACCGCCACAGACCAGAAAGATCCCTATGTACTGGCTTTTCGTGAATCCATCCGCCAGGGACGGGAGGTGTATCTCCTGGATCGCCTGCTGATCGCCAGCATCATTGAGGCCCGCGGTGCGGAACGTTTCGCCCTGGTGGCACAAGCGCTGGAGGCGGGCCCCCTTAAAAAATTCTATCAGTCCATCGCCCGCTCCGAGGAGCGCCACTACGAATTGTTTCTGGACCTCGCGGGGAAATACCTGGATCGGGATATGATCGAGCAACGCTGGAACGAGTTGCTGGATACTGAAGCCGCCATTGTCGCCGGACTACCGATACGGGCGGCCCTGCACTAATGCAAGACCGTTTTGGACTGGCGCAGGGCAGTGTTGCAATGCAGCGCTATCTGCAACGACATATCGAGGGGGGGCTACCACCACCTCCTGGCAACGGGCCGCTCTGGCACAATGCACTGGTTATCCCCGCTTACAGGGAGCCCTCCGCCACGCTGCAGCACCTGATGCGGCTACCCCGGGGAATTGAGCGTACCCTGGTGATCCTGGTACTGAACCGACCGGACGCAGACCCCGACCCGCTGGTCAATGCCTCTTTAAGAGTTGCTGTGGGTGAGTTGGCCAGCACCAGCGAACAGCCGAATAAACCGGTTATCCATATCCTGAACAAACACGCCGATCTGTACGTTCACGATATGGAAGATTCGGGCGGCACAATCCCCGCCGCCCAGGGTGTGGGGCTGGCCCGCAAAACCGGCTGCGATATCGCACTCAAATGGATGGCCGAGGGCGCTATCAGCGGCGAATGGATTCACAGTACCGACGCAGACGCGCTGCCACCACAGGACTACTTCCAGCAATTAGAGCGCTGTAATCAGCAAGCGGTCGCTGCCGTGTACCCATTCCGGCATGTCCGGGGCGACGAGCAGAACCGCACCGAGGCCACCGCCCTGTATGAGCTGCGCCTGCACCACTACGTCCTGGGTCTGGAATACGCCGGCTCACCTTACGCCTATCACACCCTGGGAAGTTGCCTGGCAGTAAAAGCCAGCGCCTACGCGCAGGTGCGAGGTTTCCCGAAACGCGCCGGTGGCGAGGATTTCTACCTGCTGAACAAACTGGCGAAACTGGGCCCGGTGGCGAAGCTGACCGGTAATTGCATCGAGTTACAGTCGCGGCAATCCCAGCGGGTACCTTTCGGCACTGGGCCGGCGGTAGAAAAAATTACCAGGGCAAAACACCCGACAGAATTACCGCTGTTTTATCACCCCCTGTGCTTTGTAGCGTTGCGCGCCCTACTCGCCACCGTACCAGACCTGCAACACGTCGATGCGAAAGGCCTGTCCGACCTCCTCGGCCGGCGGGGGCTGGAGCGGTCACTGGCGCGGGCTTGTAGCGACGCTATCGAAGCCATGGGACTGGAGGCGGCACTGACTCACTGCCGACGGCAGGGAAAAAGCCCGGAACAATTCCTGCGCCAGTTCCACCAGTGGTTCGATGGCTTTCGCTCCCTGAAGTTTATTCACGCGATACGCGATGCGGGCTGGCCACAACAGTCTTTGCATCAGCTTGTAACGCTGCAACCACGGTTTTGGTCGGGCGCTAGCAACACACAACGGGAGGTGGAGAGCTTGCGCCTGGCAGTCAGACGGCACTGGGGTTGGCAGAGCTAAACGAAGCGCATTATGGACAGTCCGGCGCGTTGGTAATCCACATGGTCTGGTAGGGTTGCAATTCTAACTGCTGCTCCGTGTCCTGCAGTTGCTCGCCGCTGATCAAGTCCATCCAGTCTTCGGTATCAATCAAATTGACAGCCGACAGAGCCAACAGCTGCGGCTCGGTACTGATGTTGCTGACGCAGAACACACTCTGGCGCCTATCCATACTCTGGCGCCAATAGCCAAACAAGGCGGCCCCCAGGTGCAGAGTAAACTGGGTAGCATTGGGGTGAAAGGCCGCTTGCTTGCGACGAATGGCCAGCAATTCTTTGAGCCGGCGGAATACGATGCTGTGACTTGAATGCTCCCGGCCCAACTCCACTGCCAGTGCGTCACAATCCCACTGGTGCCGGTTTATAGCGCGGTAGTGTCCGGTGTTTTCCACCCGGTCATAATCATTGCGCGTACCCACCAGGCTGTGAATGTAAATACCCGGAATACCCTCCAGCCCCAGCATTATCGCGTGGGCACAAACAAAGCGCTCTGTACCCCAGCTGTCCGGACCCGAGGTCGTTCCCTGCAGCGCGTCGAACAGCGCGATATTGATCTCATAGGGCTTGCTGCGCCCATCATCCAGTGCACGGTAGGACACATGGCCGCCAAAGTGCTGCATGGTGGCGATCAGGGTATGCAGTTCCTCATCAGACAACAGGCCTTCCGCCGGCCGCAGGCCGATGCCGTCATGGGAGGCGATAAAGTTGAAATACGCCGTACCGTTCTGGGCCGGCGGCATACTCATCATCCATTGTTTAAGATAGGCGCAATCACCGGTGATCAGGGTGTTTACCAGCAGGGGCGGCAAAGAGAAGTTGTAAACGCAGTGGGCTTCATTGGCGTTGCCAAAGTAGGACAGGTTTTCCCGGTTCGGAATATTGGTCTCGGTGATCAGCACAGCATCGGCGCGGGCATGTTCCACCAGAGTGCGCAACAGGCGCACCACCTCATGGGTTTCCTCCAGGTTGAGGCTGGTGGTGCCGGGGATTTTCCACAGAAAGGCCACCGCATCCAGGCGGAAGGCCCGCACACCGTTGTCCAGGTATTGCCTGACAATGGAAACAAACTGCTTGAGCACCTCCGGATTGCGAAAATCCAGGTCCACCTGGTCGTGACTAAAAGTACACCAGACATATTGGGTACCCTCGGGGGTCTGTACCTCCCGCAGCAGTGGTGATGTGCGCGGCCTGACCACATCGCTCAGGTCATCCTCCGGTGAGGCAGTGAAGAAATAGTCTTTACCGGGTGACCTCCCCCGCTGGAAGTTTTCAAACCAGAGGCTGCGGCCGGAACAGTGATTAATCACCAGGTCGGCCATCAAGTCATAATCGTTGGCAATGGCTTTTATATCCGACCAGTCACCCAGGGACTCGTTGACACTGGAGTAGTCCAGTACCGCGAAGCCATCATCGGAACTCCAGGGATAAAAGGGCAGGATATGGGTGCCTGAAAGCAGGCCCTCGCCGTGCTCATCGAGGAAGGTTTTCAGGGTCCGCAGGGGTTTCTCACCGGCGCGCAGCAGGCTGTCACCATAGGTAATGACCACACAATCACGCTGGCTCCAATGATTGACGGGGTATTGCGCTAACCCGGCCGTCCCATCCAGGCGCATCAGTGCCAGCAAATCATCAGCCAGCCCGCTGAGATCCGCATTCAGTGGATTATCGTGATATATCGTTTCCACGTGGTGCTGCACGCGGTCCTTGAGGTGTGCCTGAACTTGTTGCTGCGACATCGTTGAGATTCCCGGGTTTGAGACCCCTAGTCCGCCGCGAACTCGGCGTGGTCTGCCTCCACTGCCTCCCGCAATTGATCCAGTATATCCGGTACCGCACTCATTACCCGGTTCCAACTGGGGATAAACGGGCGCTCCATGGGCCGGTCCAGGAAGGCCTCCCCGGCTTTCATAATATTTTGTGCAAACAGTTCCACCGCTTTTTCTTCACTGTGTACATCCAGGGTCAGGCCATTTATCACCGCGTCGTTGTGATAGGTCTCCACAAAGTCCAGTGCGATACGATAATAGGTCGCCTTCAGAGAACGGAACCGCTCTGTATTGAACGTCACGCCGCGTGTGGCCAATTTGCGAAACAGCGCCTTGGAAATATCGATGGACATCTTGGACAAACCAGCTGCGTCGTTTTGCGCTGACAACTCCTGATGTTTGTGGTCATAGATATCGGCGATATCAACCTGACATAAGCGGTTTTTGGCATAATTGCGGTACATTTCGGACAACACCCCAATTTCCAGACCCCAGTCGCTGGAGATTAAAATATCGTTCAACACATCCCGGCGGAAGGAGAACTCGCCTGCCAGGGGATAGCGAAAACTGTCCATATAATCCAGGTATTCCATGTTCCCCAGGGTCTTCTTAAGCGCCCGTAACAGGGGCGTAACCAGCAGTCGACTGACACGCCCATTGATCTTGCCATCGGACACGCGGGCATAAAACCCTTTACAGAACTCGTAATTGAAACGGGGGTGGGCGACCGGGTAAATAAGGCGAGCCAGTAACGAGCGATCGTAGGTCAGGATATCGCAATCGTGCAGGGCCACCGACTCGGTCTTGCCAGAGGCCAGGGTGTAACCCATGCAGTACCAGACGTTACGGCCCTTACCCAGTTCCCTGGGCGCCAGGTCCAGTGCCTGCAACTGTTTATCGAGGGCTTGCAGGCGCGGGCCATCGTTCCACAGCACGCGGTGCTGCTGGGGCAGGCGACCGAAGAATTCCAGAGCATGGCAATACTGCTGTTGGTCGGCCCGATCCAACCCGATCACCACCTCTGACAGATAGGGCACTTTCACCAATTCATCCAAAATCGCCGGCAGAGCCGTGCCCTCAAGTTCGGAAAACAGGGACGGCAATATCAGTCCCATGGGCCGCTTGCGGGAAAAGGAAAGCAGTTCCTGCTCCAGCTCTTCCACTGGCCTGTCCGACAAATTGTGCAGGGTGGTAATGATGCCGTTCTGGTAAAAATCGCCCATATAGACCTCGAATCTGTTTACTCAGGTAATTGGTAACTGTGCAGCCAACACGCCACGCCCTCAGCCCAGCCGGCAGGGCCGTAATCCGTACTGAATATCATCCCGTCTGCGCGCTGCAACGCTGGAAATTTGTGCACCGGTGAGCGCACCAGCAGGGCTGTCTCAGCCGCCTCAAGCATGGCACAGTCATTGCCGCTGTCGCCAATGGCCAGATCGTGGCACGGGATCCCCGGTTTTGACTGCTGGTAGAGCTGACGCAACCAGGCCAGCGCCCTGCCCTTGTCACAATCCCCGGAAACAGCCAGAAATCTGCCACCTTGCAGCACAGATGCGCCGCTCGATTGGAGGCGGGAGATAAACTCGGCTTTGCGCGCCTGGTCTCCCAGCCATTGAACCGGTTCACTGTACTCCCGTTGATTGGCCTGCGCGGCCCCGGCCTCGGACAGGTTGGTCATACGCGCAACTCCGGCAGTACCAGCGCGAAAAAAATAATCGTACTCTCCCGAAAACTCACCACTCAACTGTTCCAGTATACCCAACCACTTGTCCCGTGGTGCCGAGAATTCCCGGACCCAGTAGCCCTCGCATTCCACGGTAGCGACGGGCTGGGTAGCAAAATAACCCACCGGGATAAATACCGCCGCACCATTTTCGACAACAAACGGATGGCTGTTGCCCAATGCGGCCCGCAAGTGCTCAATTTCCAGGCGGGTCTTACTGGTGACGGGTATCACGGGTATGCCCAGATGCTCCAGTAGATGCAGCTGTGGCAGGGCTCCCAGATAGCTGTAGGTATGGTGATCGAGCAATGAACCGTCCAGGTCAGTGAACACCAGGAACTGAGTATCTGCAGGCAGGTTCATAAATTCAGCTGCCGCGGCCGGCCGTAGGCAGTTACCTGACGTTGCTCATCGAGCGTATACAAGTGGTGCACCTGTTCTTGCAGGTGCTCCAGGCAGTGCCGGGTGAGTCGTTCATAGTACTGGATAAAACGCGAGATCTGCGCCGCATCCATTATTCGGTGGGACCCACCCGCTGCAGTACTGGCCGCCAGCTTCTGCTCCTGCTCCATACGCCAGCGATAGACACAGTCAAAAGACGGGGCGCGCAGCATCACCCACTCATCGACCCGTCGATACAATGGCTCGAATTCCCGGGCCAGCACAGCATTGACATAACTGCGCCAGTGACCCTCCGGGTCCTCGTCGCGCTCCAGGGCGTTTACCGGCTCGGCCAGTTGTTCGGTAGTTTGCGCCGCGACCCCCATGCACCAACCTTCCAGCAACACCAGGTCGACCCCACCCCTGGTCCGGTCCCACTCGACCTCCGGGCACCGGTCATCCACCGCCTTGTCAAATCGAGGGACTACCACAGGGCTGTTCGGAGCCGAATCGAGCAGCGCATCCAGTGTTTGGTTGAGGAGTGTCATATCATGCGTGCCGGGCACGCCCCGGACAGCCAGCATGGGATGTACCGTCTGCGCGAGATTTTGCCGCTGATCGCGGGTCAGGTAAAAATCGTCCAGCGACAGAGACACCGCCGCGAGACCGTATTGTGCCTCCAGTGACACGGCCAGGTAGTCGCAAACAGTGGTCTTGCCCGAGCCCTGGCTACCATTAACCGCAACAAGGATTGGTCGGTGCGCACTCTTTTGGTGCTCTGCCAGAACTTTGGCGAGCGGGGCAAACCATTGTTGTGCATGAGCCAGATAGGCCGGCGGCAGTTGATGCCGGTGCAGCAAATCCTCCTGCCACCGTGGCAGCCCTTCTGGCCTCGAGTTCCCTTTCAACATCCGTCACCACCCTGGCTGTGACTGTGTTTGTAGCTGTGCCTGTGACTATAAAACAGAGCAGAAACCGTGCCAACAACAACTATAGGACCAACGCGCTCCCTTTGGGTCACATGACAAGCTGGCGAATATCTCCCAATAGCACCACCAACTGAGAGAGAAAGCGCCCGGCGTCACCACCGTTAACTACCCGGTGATCATATGACAGCGCCAACGGCAACAGCTTGCGCGGCGTGCAGGCCTGCCCGTCCCACACCGGCTTAAGGGCGGCTTTGGACACGCCCAGAATGCCCACTTCTGGTGTATTGACGATAGGAGTGAATCCGGTGCCACCAATATTGCCCAGGCTGGAAATAGTGAAGCAGCCACCTTGCATATCAGCCGGCATGAGCTTGCGATCCCGGGCCTTGCCGGCCATGGCCAATACCTCTTCCGCCAGCTCCCAGATTGTTTTCTTGTCCACATCGCGGATCACCGGCACCATCAGTCCCGCGGGAGTATCCACCGCCATACCGATATGAATGTACTGTTTGTAGACCAGGTTTGCCCCGCCCTGTGCCAGGGAGCTGTTGAGCCTGGAGTTATCACGCAGCGCCACGGCGCATGCTTTGAGCAGGAATGGCATGGGAGTAAGTCGGGTGTCGCGCCGCTGCGCCTCAGCCTTGAGCCCGGACCTGAATTCTTCCAACTCGGTAATATCCGCCTCATCGAATTGAGTGACGTGGGGCACATTGAGCCAACTGCGCTGCATATTGGCCGCGGTCAATTTATCCAGCTTACTGCGCGCGGTAACTTCCACCTCGCCGAATTTGGCGAAATCTATCTCGGGTATTGCCGGAATACCCGCACCACCAGTAGCGGGCACCGCTGACTCACCGCGCAGAGACTTCTGCACAAACTGCTGCAGGTCTCCCTTGACCACCCGGCCGCGCGGGCCAGACCCGACAACCATACCCAACTCGATACCAAATTCCCGTGCCAGCTTGCGCACGGCAGGACCGGCATAAACACCACCGGAGCCAGTTGACGCCGACTTATCGACCGCCGGAACAACCACCTCAGGTACTGATGCAGCACTAGTCGCAACCGGTGTCTCTGGAACAGGAATGGACGTGGGCGCCGCCGCGACCGCAATGACGCCTGTCGTGCGCAACTGTAGCAATTCATCGCCCTGCTTGACGCTGTCACCTTCCTTGACCAGTATCTCAAGCACCTCACCCACAGCGGGAGAAGGCACTTCCATAGATGCTTTGTCAGATTCAAGTACTACCAGGGAATCACCTTCGGCAACGTTATCGCCGGTTTTCACCATGACTTCTATCAGCTCCACCGGGTCGTCACTGCCAATATCAGGCACGGTGACGGTCTGGTTAACCGCACCCCCCGTGACTGCCATTGGTGATTCAGCCGGGCTACTTTCCAGCTCAGCCGGCCGCGCCACCTGCTCAACGACGGGCTCAACTGCAGGGATTTCCTTCACTAACTCTGTAGCTTCCCCCTCTGCGGATTCCCCGGCCACTTCAATTACCACCACCGGCGACCCTTCGGCCAACTGCTCGCCCTCCGCTACCAGCACCTCAACCACAATACCCGCCACCGTCGAGGGGATCTCCATCGATGCCTTATCCGATTCCAGTACTATCAGACTCTGGTCCAGAGTAACCTCATCACCGACTGCAACCAGCAACTCGATCACTTCTGCACCCTCGGAGCCACCAATATCAGGGACTTTTACTTGTTGTTTAGACACATCGAGTTCCTTATTCCTCAGACCGTTAACGGGTCGATCTTGTCCGGGGCAACACCGAGCGCGTGCATCGCTGCCACCACCCGGGCAGTTTCCATCCCACCTTCATCCGCCAGCGCTTTAAGAGCCGCAACTACGATATATTCGCGACTCACTTCAAAGAATTCACGCAACTTGCCTCGGGTATCCGAGCGGCCGAACCCATCCGTTCCCAACACGGTGAACCTACCCGGTACGAATTCCCGTATCTGGTCTGTGTAGGACTTCATGTAGTCGGTGGCTGCGATAACAGGGCCACTCACATCCCGCAACTGCTCAGTGACATAAGGTACCCTGGGCTCCTCTTGCGGGTGCAGCATATTCCAGCGCAGGACGGCCTTACCCTCCCGCTGTAACTCATTGACACTGGTCAGGCTCCACACATCGGCGGCCACCTGGTAGTCTTTTTCCAAAATAACCGCCGCGGCCTCCACTTCGCGCAGAATCGTTCCAGCGCCCAACAACTGCACACGTAACTCACTCCTGTCCGTCGAATTCTTGAGCCTGTACATGCCCTGGATAATGCCGCCCTCGACACCATGGGGCATATCCGGCTGCACATAGTTCTCATTCATGGTGGTGATGTAGTAGAACTTGTTCTCGCCCTCTTGATACATACGACGCAGGCCGTCCTGCACAATCACCGCCAATTCGTAAGCGTAAGCCGGGTCGTAGCTCACACAGTTTGGGATAGTACTGGCCAGCAGATGGCTGTGGCCGTCCTGGTGCTGCAGGCCCTCGCCGTTGAGGGTAGTGCGCCCGGCGGTTGCGCCAATAAGAAACCCGCGTGCCTGACTGTCACCGGCCGCCCAGGCCAGGTCCCCGATGCGCTGGAAACCAAACATGGAGTAGTAAATGTAGAAAGGCAGCATGGGATAGCCACTGGTACTGTAGGAGGTGGCGGCTGCCAACCAGGCCGAAAATGCACCTGCCTCGTTAATACCCTCTTCAAGAATCTGGCCCTGCTTGTCCTCCTTGTAGAACATAATCTGGTCGGCATCATGGGGGGTATAGCGCTGGCCCACGGAGGAATAAATACCCAGCTGCCGGAACATGCCCTCCATACCGAAGGTGCGCGCCTCGTCGGGCACGATAGGTACTACGCGCTCGCCGATGTCCTTGTTTTTCACCAGAGTAGAAAGCATGCGCACAAACACCATGGTGGTAGAAATTTTTCGCTTGCCGCTGCTCTTGAGCTGGTTGGCAAAGGCTGTCAGCGGCGGTATCTTCAAGGGCTCCACCTGAGAACGCCGCGCCGGAATCTGGCCCCCCAGTTCCTGGCGACGCTCGCGCATATAGCGCATCTCAGGGCTGTCCGGTGCGGGCCGGTAATAGGGCACATTCTTGAGTTCGGCGTCGCTGACAGGTATCGCAAAGCGATCGCGGAAGGCTTGCAGGCTGTCGATGTCCAGTTTTTTCAGGGAGTGCGTTTCGTTGTTGGCCTCCCCCGCTTCGCCGGTGCCGTAGCCCTTCACTGTCATCGCCAGGATAACCGTGGGGCGTTCATGCTCCTGTACCGCCACGTTATAAGCCGCATATACCTTGTAGGGGTCATGCCCCCCACGGTTGAGGTACATGATGTCATCGTCGGACAGGTCGGCAACCAGTTCCAATAGCTGTGGGTACTTACCAAAGAAGTGCTCCCTGGTGTACGCACCGCCGTTGTATTTATAATTTTGCAACTCGCCGTCGCAGACTTCGTCCATGCGCTTCTGCAGCAAACCCGTCTTGTCTTTCTCCAGCAGTGGGTCCCACTTGCGACCCCATATTACCTTGAGGACATTCCAGCCGGCGCCGCGGAACACCCCCTCCAGTTCCTGGATAATCTTGCCGTTGCCCCGCACCGGCCCGTCCAGACGCTGTAGATTGCAGTTGATGACAAAAATAAGATTGCCCAGCCCCTCCCGGCCGGCCAGGGAGATCGCCCCCAGAGATTCCGGCTCGTCGGATTCCCCGTCACCCATGAAGCACCAGACATTACGGTCCTGGTGATCCACCAGATCGCGATCCTGCTGGTATTTCATCACCCGAGCCTGATAGATCGCCTGTATCGGACCCAGCCCCATTGATACGGTGGGAAACTGCCAGTAATCGGGCATCAACCAGGGGTGCGGGTATGAAGAGAGGCCCTCGCCATCGACCTCCCGGCGGAATTTATCCAACCGCTCCTCATCGAAGCGACCCTCGAGATAGGAGCGCGCATACATGCCCGGCGCGCTGTGGCCCTGGTAGAATACCAGGTCCCCCGGGTGGTCTCCCTCGGTACCGCGGAAAAAATAGTTGAAGCCAATATCGTACAAGGTAGCGCTGGAGGAGAAGCTGGAGATATGTCCACCCAGGCTTTCATCGTTGTCATTGGCCCGCATCACCATGGCCAGGGCATTCCAGCGCACCAGGGAGCGAATGCGGCGCTCCATAAACAGATCGCCCGGCATCATTTTTTCTTCTGCGGGGGCAATGGTATTGGAAAAAGGCGTCGTTATCGCAGGCGGCAGGCGCAGGCGGGTTTCCATCGCACGCTTGGCCAGCTCCATCAACAGGAAGGACGCGCGCTCCGGACCACTGTGTTTTACAACCTCGTCCAGGGCATCGAGCCACTCCCGGGTTTCCGTGGGATCCTTATCTTCCTTCATGTGGTGCGCGCTCCTGAAAATCGGCTACAAAGACAGAACCTGCCCGGCGACATAATTCTAAAATAGAACTTTAAAATGGAGGTTCTGCGGCAAGTATAGCCCCTTCACCGGGGTTTGCCGACTATTACCGCCGGTGAAGCCGCTGAATTGTAAAAATACTACAAATTACCGGGTACAGAGGCTCTGTATAGTTCTAATATAGAACTATACAGAGCCTCTTTTTCATCACAATGAAGAAGAACGATGCGGGGAGTGCAGCTACGCCTTACCGGCCTTCATTCTACAATGTAGGCATCGTGGCCACTCTTGATAGCCTCAGCGGAGTCGTAGTGTGTGACGTCGCCCTCAGGCATGCGATCCCAACGTCCCGGCGTCACCACTTGCAGGGAGTGACGCTGCTGCAGAAATACGCGATTGTAATAAGCCAGCCAGCTTTGCAGGGTAAAGGATTCCACCGCCGCGGCCAGATCCTGTCGCCCGGCAAAATCCAGCTGTTTGCGCGCTATCGATTGCCAGTAAAATTCGGCCCGCTCCCACAGATTTTTGTCCGGGCGCAGAATATCACTTACCAGTGCCGCCTGGTGGCGTTCAAACTGGGCCTTATTCAGGTCCGGCTCTATTCCCAGCATAAAAGCCTGCATGGCCTCGGCGACAGTATTGGCATCAGCTACAGGCGACTGGATCAACATGATCATACCCGGCACACCCATCTGTGGCCAGGCGAATGCAGCGGCCACATACCCCAACTGCTGCTCGGTCCGCAACTGCTGGAAAAAACCGGATTTCATGATCTGGGCGGTCAGCGCAGTCGCTGCCCGATCCTGCCAGCTATCGCCCTCCCCCTGTAAATACCAGGCAACCACGGAGTCATCGTGGGGAACATCCACAGCATACTGCAGAGACTCTCCAGCGCTCAGTTTCAGCACCTTGAGGTCCGGCATAGCCGGGACCGGCGTGGCTGAAATGATACCGGCGATCATGTCCGACAATTGCGCAACCGATCGGGGATCATAATTACCGTAAATCAGCGCTTCAGCCGTTGCCGTGCTCCAGAATAGGCCGACATAGTCGCGCAGGCCATCGAGGTTCTGTTGCTCCAGCGCAGCGATCATGGCCTGCTCTCCCCACTCCCCGTAGAGCAAAGCCTCCCTTAGATCATCCATGACCTGGCTGCTGGGGCGCTTGGCCACTGTATTCCTGAGACCGCGAATCATGTCCTGACGAATATTGTCGAAGCGTTGCTGGTCAAATGCAGGCCTGGCAATAGCGGCGAGCAATTGCTGCAGCAACACTGTCTGTTTGTCATTGTAGCCACTCATACGCAGGCTGATGCCCTGGGCATGTTTGTAGAAGTTAAAACTGAGGCCCGCCAATCGGGCCGGATAGGCGAATTCGTTGAGCTCGTCCATCAACAGCGCCGTGTACAGTGCTGCCGCCGCAGTCTGTTCGACACTCTGTCCCACCTCTGGCGAGCGGAAATTGATATAGGTGGCCCCCTTGGGAAGCCTGAATTCATCGTCCTGCACGAACCAGATTTTCTGCCGGTCACTTTGCAGGGCCACTTCAGGCACTGCCGGATTATCTGCAGCGAGGCTCACCAGGGAAATATCTTCCGCGATAAATTTGTTTGGCGCAGGCAGGTGCATGACATCCGCGCTGGCAGCACTTTGCCATGCGACCAGTTGTTCCCCGGAAACCGCCTGGCTGGCATAGGGCACCTGGTAGCGCTCCGATATCTGATCTGTGGTGACATTCCTGTCATCGAGGATCACCAGAGCATTGTCCGGCACGATACGTCCCAGTAACTCTCGCAAAATATCCTCATCGTACCGGTCCATAACATAGGGTCCGCGCAGAAAGTCCTCAGCGCTGTAGGTGTGCATCCCGCCGGCCAGGGAGCTGACATAATTGATAGGGCTCACCTGCTCGTGAAAACGGAAGCTCAGATCCGCCAGGCGAGACTGCTCTGCATAAAGCCATTCGCGCGGGCCCTTGTCGCGCAACATGTCCATATAGGCGTATAGCAATTGCAATACCCTGTCATAATCTGCCGCCCCTTTTTCAGTCAGGGAAATGCTGACACTGAACAGGGCGCCACCGCGCCAACCCAGGCCGGCCCCTGCCGACAGGCTTTCCGCCAGGCCCTCCGCTTTCAGCTGCGACAACAGGCTGCCCTCCCCTTCGTGGCCCACCAGATTGCCCAGGTAGGACACCGGCTTTTCACTGTAGAGATCTCTGTAATCGGCAATGGGAAATGACACCTGCAACTGCCGCAGGGTGGCCAGCGGCTGCACCTGCACAAACATCGGCAGAGTGTCCTGTGCGAATATTGGCGCCTCTATCACTTCATGCTGAAAAGACTTGTTGGGGACCAGGCTGAACATGGGAGTCACCAGGGCTTCCAACTCATCCAGGGACTCAGCACCCAGCACCACCAGGCGCATGGCATTAGCGGAGTAGTGTTTCTCGTAGAAGCTGATTAATTCACCTCGCACACGGGAATCAGGCCGGTCCGCCAGGGTGTCCAGACTGCCTACCGAAAACTGGCTGTAAGGGTGCTTCTGGTTCATCACCTCCTGCAGCACATCCAGCCCCCGCCGGGCATCGCTCTTCAGACCCATCTGGTACTCGGCCTCTACCGCATTTTTCTCTCGATCCACATACTGGGCGTCAAAGCGAGGAGCGATAAAGAACTGGGCAAAGCGGTCCAGTGCTTCGGGCAGGAAGGGCGCATTGACGTCAAAGAAATAGTTAGTGTGCTCGAAACTGGTATAGGCATTGCGGCTGCCTCCGTGCTCGGTGATGTACTGCTCATACTCGGCGGCATCGGGGTATTTATCCGTACCCAGAAACAGCATATGCTCCAGAAAATGCGCCAGGCCACCGCGCCCCACGGGATTGTCGCCGCTGCCCACCAGGACATCCAGCGCTGCCGCCGCTTTTGGCGTGCCCGGGTCGGAAATCAGCAGCACCTCCAAATCGTTATCGAGAGTTAAAACTCGGTAATGATAATCATCATTGGGGCTCTTGACCGGCTGTTCTGCGGTATCGTGACTAGTGGCACAGGACACTATGACCGTGGTGACAAGGACAACAAGAACACATAGCAGAGGCTTCAGCCCCTGCCGCAGATACAACGCAGGCATCGATTACTCCATCAGGTTAGCGTTTACGGTTCGGCCTCAGCAGCAGCGTCAGCAACAACGAGCTCCGCCGTGGGCCAGGCATTGATAATTGCCTTGATCAAGGTTGCCAGGGGGATGGCGAAAAACACCCCCCACAAACCCCAGATACCGCCAAAAAACAGGACGGCCAATATAATAGCCACCGGATGCAGGTTGACCGCCTCTGAGAATAGCAGAGGAACCAACACATTCCCATCCAGGGCCTGGATGATAAAATAGACCACAAGTATCACATAAAATTCATTGCCAAAACCCCACTGGAAAAAAGCCACTATAACAACCGGCAGGGTAACCAGGGCGGCCCCGATGTAGGGGATGATGACTGAAAGCCCCACCAGCAGGCCCAGCAGGGCAGCGTAATTGAGTCCCATCCAGGCAAACGCGAAATAGGTAACCAAACCGACGATGATCACCTCCAGCGCCTTGCCCCGGGCATAATTGGCAAACTGCATGTTCATTTCACCCCAGATCCGCCGCAACAAGGGACGCTCTGCAGGCAGGAATCCCGCCAGCCAGTCCGTGATCTGCTGCCGATCCTTGAGAAAGAAAAAAACCAGTAACGGGATCAGGATCATATAGACCATCACCGTCAGGATCCCGGGAATCGAGGCCAGCGAACGGGTAACCAGGGCCTGACCCAGTCCCGCCAGCTCAACCTGTGCCATATTCATGATCTGGCTGAGTTGTTGGTGTGTAATGAGTTCCGGATACTGCTCCGGCAACACCCCGAGAAACTGCCGCCCCTGCTCCAACATGCGCGGCATCTCGGTAGCCAGGCTCAGCATCTGCCGCCAGACCAGCGGCAACAGCCCCAAGCTAACGCCGAAGAACACTCCTACGAACACCAAAAACGATACCGTTACTCCTATCCACTGGGGCAGGCCGTGACGCTGCAGCTGGGTGGACAAACCCTGCACCAGGAAGGCCAATACGATTGAAGCCAATACCGGAGCCAGGATATCGCCGATAGTCATCAGCAATAGCACCGCGATGGTCAGCAATACCAGTAGTAGTACCGATTCTTCCTCGAACAGGTATCGCCTGTACCACTTGGAAAATATGTCTAACATAGTGTCTTCCTAGGGGGAGTCAGCTTTTTTGCAACAGGTACATGTAGACACCGTCTGCCTCTTCGCTGGCAAGCAGTAAATGACCGGATTGCTGTGCGAATACGCGAAAATCGCGCACCGAGCCCTGGTCAGTAGCCAGAATCCGCAGTTGCTGCCCTGCTTCCATGGCATTCAGGGCTCGCTTGGCCTTTAACAGCGGCATCGGACATTCCAGCCCCGTCGTATCCAATTCGATCAATTGCAACTCGCTCATGCCTCCTTTGTGCTCCCGTACTGCCAGCGCGACAGTATAAGCCATTCACCGGCTCACAATGAACTTTCCTATTGCGCATCACTCTAATTCCGGTATGGAAACGAATTGTCCCGAGATCAGGCATTATGTAGTGTACTGTAATGAATAAAGTACAATGTGGGGCAATTCAATTAGTAGATTAGTGGTTCCATCCTGTGCTTGATTTTTGGGGAATGGCAGTCCCGACACGCCGGTCTGCGACAGCTATATTGCTGTCCTCACTATTATTTATCGCCAGCTCCACGACATCCCAGGAACTGAAACTGCCCAATCTTGGGGAGTCCAGCACCAGTATGTTCTCGCCGGAGTTTGAGCATCAATTGGGCCGCACCTGGCTGCGCATCTTCCGCAGCCACGTGCCCACGGTCAATGACCCGCTGATGTTCGACTACCTGCAGCATCTCATCTATCAGTTGGTGAGGCATAGCAAACTGGAAGACCGGCGGTTGGAGATAGTTGTCGTGGACAACCGGACCATCAACGCCTTTGCTGTACCGGGGGGTGTAATCGGGATTCACAACGGGCTTTTGTTATGGGCCCAGACCGAGGACGAGTTGGCCACAGTGCTGGCACACGAAATCGCTCACTTAAGCCAGCGCCATTTCTCACGAGGTGTGGAATTCCAGCAGAAACAACAGCCCCTGGCGCTGGCCGCTATGCTTGCCAGCCTGATACTGATGGCTACCGCCGGGGCAGACGTAGGAATGGCCGCGCTATCCGCCACCCAGGCAGCGACCCAGGATTCCGCACTGCGCTACAGTCGTGGTAACGAGCAAGAGGCAGACCGGGTCGGCATGCAAACCATGGTTGCAGCGGGCATGGACCCACACGCCGCCCCCGCGATGTTTGAGCGTATGATGCAGGCATCGCGCTATTCCAATGCCAATCGCATGCCCGAGTTCTTGCGTTCCCACCCCCTGTCGGAAAATCGCATAGCGGATACCCGCAACCGGGCCAGGCAATTCCCCAAGCAAGATCGGCAGATCAGCCTGAGTTATCAATTAATGCGGGCCAGGGCGGTCAACGAACTGGCCAATACCCCTGAGGAGGCGGTGCAAAAATTCCGGGGGGAATTGGAGGGCACGCCACGCTCACGGGAGGCGGCTGTTTATGGCCTGGTGCTGGCGCTGACCGAAGCGGGCCGGGAGGAGGAGGCAATTCTGGAGTTGGACGGCATCTGGTCGGGCAACCCCGGCCAGCTTGAATACATCATTGCCGACGCCGAAATTGACATGAGGCGCGACAGACCGGAAAAAGCCATAGAAAAACTGACGACCCAACTGGAACTATCACCGGGCAACCACCCACTCACCATGACCTATGCCAATGCGCTGATGAAAAATCAGCAACCACATATTGCCGAAGAAGTTTTGGTCGAGCAGAGCAGGTTGAGGCCCAACGACCCTGGCCTGTGGTACCTGTTGGCGGAAGTGCAGGGCCTGTCCGGCAATATAGTGGAGCTACACCAATCACGGGCTGAGTATTTTATCCTCAACGGCATACTCGATGAAGCGGAGAAGCAGTTGAACTACGCTCTCAAACTAGCCCGCGAAGACTACCTGACCACGGCCAAGATAAGACAGCGACTCAGGGACATAACCAGAATGCGAGAGCGGATGGAGAGCTTTTAGGCAGGGTTCAGGTTCAGGCGCCACCCTTCACTCTAACCTGTATATCCGCCGCGAAATTCAGCATGCGGCGCAGAGGCACCATCGCCTGTTCCCCCAGAACGGGATCCACAATAATCTCATTATCGTCCCGCTCGAACACACTGGCCAGGGTCTCCAGTTCATTCATGGCCATCCAGGGACAATGGGCACAGCTGTGACAGGTTGCACCGTGCCCTGCAGTGGGCGCGATGATGAATTCCTTGTCCGGGGCCTGTTGCTGTAGCTGGTAAAAGATGCCCCGGTCCGTGGCCACGATAAAACGCTGGTTTTCCATTTCACAGGCGGCGCGAATAATCTGGGTGGTTGAACCCACCCGGTCAGCCAGTTCCACCACGGAGGCCGGGGATTCCGGATGCACCAACACCGCGGCATCCGGGTAAACCCGTTTTAGATCGGCAATACCCTGGGCCTTGAACTCCTCGTGCACGATGCAGGCCCCGTCCCACATGAGGATGTCCGCGCCGGTCTCACGGCGCACATAATCGCCCAGATGCTGGTCCGGCGCCCAGATAATCTTTTCACCTTGTTCCGCCAGGTGCTCGACGACGTCCAGGGCAATACTTGAAGTCACCACCCAGTCGGCCCTGGCTTTCACCGCAGCGGATGTATTGGCATAGACCACTACCTTGCGCTCGGGGTGCTGGTCGCAGAAGGCGGAAAATTCATCTATGGGGCAGCCCATGTCCAGAGAGCAGTCGGCCTCCAGAGTAGGCATTAGCACCCGCTTTTCAGGCGTGAGAATCTTGGCTGTCTCACCCATAAATTTGACCCCGGCGACCACCAGTGTGGTCGCCGGGTGATCGTGACCGAAGCGCGCCATCTCCAACGAGTCTGACACGCAACCCCCGCTCTCCTCTGCCAGGGACTGAATAGCCGGTGACGTGTAGTAGTGTGCCACGATAACAGCGTTCTCCTGCTCCAACCGGGCTTTGATCTGCTCCCTGAGGGCCATCTGCTGTGCGGGACTCAATTTTTTATGCTCGGCGTGGTCCAGGTGGTACTGTACTTGCTGGCGAATGGTTTCCAGTTTGTCGGTGGCAATGCTCATACTAAATCTGACGGGTGGGATAAAACGGGCGGCAAGTCTACCACAGATTGCCGCTGTATCAGCTCTGCGTTATCCGCACGGCACGGCGAACCGTTTACGCCCCAACCAACCACTGCGGCCAGTCACTGCTGACACGGCCTCTCTATAACGTTCGCGGTGTTTACCATGGCGCATCAGTGTGGGTCCGATGAAAAAGCGAGCACACGACACTAGCAGTTGGCAAGTTGGTAATTTTCAATGAACATTCACTAGAATTTCACTGAATTATTCCGTATAACTTCATGTTATATAAAGAATAAGCATACTATTTCACCAAATTTTCAGGGGAGAGGGTATCCCCTGGAGACAAATGTGCGATAACAGGTGTTTCAAATCAGGTGAGTACCCGGGGACCATTAGTGGAACAGCACACAGTACTGATCATCTCGGAGAACAAGACGGATCATCTGATTCTATCCGCCTGTCTCGAGCGCGCGCTGCCCACGAGGTTTCACCTGGCCTCCTCGAAATCCATCGAACGTCCGCTGGAAACACTGACGGACCCTATGATCGATGCAGTGATCATGGCTCATGGACCAGAAACCGAATACCTGCTGCGTCTGGCCCAGAAACACGAATCGACCATACCCCTGATTCTCCTATTGGACGAGGCTGATGACACGATTATTGCCCAGCTGCGCGAATACGGTGCCCAGGACTACCTGGTCCGTGGTCAACTACAAGATGCACTCGTCCATCGAATTCTTGATTACAGCATCCAGCTGAAACAGGCCCGGGATAAAATCCAGCAATTGTCCAATCGCGACACGCTGACCGGCGCACTCAACCGGGCCGGTTTCCGCGCGCACCTGGAGCGCGCCATGGACCGCTCCGAGCGCTACAGCTTCAATACTGCCCTGCTCTATATCAATATCGACCAGTTCGCCAATATCAATGATCATTATGGCGAAGCCGATGGCGACCTGATGATCAAATCTATCTCGCGGCGTCTGATCAATAAAATGCGCAGCACAGACAGCATCGCCCGCCTTGGGGGGGATGAGTTCGCCGTTGTACTGGAAGATGTCAGCTCCGTCGCAGATGTGGATCTTATCGCCGAGAAAATGCTGAAATCTATTTCCGCCCCCATGATTCTCTCCGAACAGCAGGTAGCGGTGGAAGCCAGCATCGGTGCGTCTATTTACCCGGACGACGGGCACGAATTTTCCGACCTTGAGGACAATGCTCGCAGCGCCATGCAACAGGCCAAGAGCATAGAGGGCGGTAAATACATCCGCTATTCCGAGCAACTCACTTTCGACGTTGCCGGCAACAGTTCGCTGGCCGCTGAACTGCGCACCGCCGTACGCAAGAACCAGTTTGAACTGCACTACCAACCCAGGATCGACCTCGCCACGGGGCAACTGGTGGGCCTCGAAGCCCTGTTGCGCTGGAACCACCCGGAGCGCGGCCTGGTCTACCCGGGAGAGTTTCTATCCGTCTGTGAAGATATGGGGTTGATGAAAACCATCGGTTACCAGGTAATACAGCATGCCTGCAGCGCCCAGATATGGCTGGAAGAACAAAAACTGCACGATGTTGACGTTGCAGTTAACATTTCATTTTCGCAGATACAGGACAATCGCTTCGTTGAAATAGTGAAAGATATCATCGCACGCAGCGGAGCAAACGCGTCCTGCCTGGAATTCGAACTCACCGAATCCACCATCCTGAAAAGCCCTGGCGCCATCAAAGAGCGTATGGATGAATTGCGCTTGCTTGGAATTTCTTTCTCACTGGACGATTTCGGCACCGGCTTCTCCCAGCTTTCCCATCTAACCGAGTTGCCGATTTCAGCGCTAAAGATCGATGCTTGTTTTATTCGTGATATACCACACAACGACCACCAGGAAGCGGTTTGCACCATGATCATTGAAATGGCCCGCCGCCTGGGGATGCTGGTGGTAGCGGAGGGTGCCGAAACCTACGAACAGATTGAATTCCTTCGCGAGCACAACTGCCAGCAGGTACAGGGGTTCTACTACAGCCAGGCCATTCCCCTGCAACAGTTGCCACGCTTTGTACAGGAGCAGCGTTTCAAGCGCCGCGAAAAACTGTTTTCCTGATTTCGGGTGACCAATAAATAGACCACACGGTTTCTACCGGTCTTCTTCGCCCGGTAGAGGCTGTCGTCTGGCGCCACGATAAGCGATTCCGCGCTACCCGTATTTGTTATCCGCACTAGGCGCGAGGTCTGAGTGATGATAGCCTACGGCTACCACAGGAAACATTACCCCGGCAGCAAATGTCCAGTAACGATCGCCCCCACCACCAAGCCAAAATTCTTGTCTGCGACGACGACCTGAATGTCCGCATCCTGACGCGCCAATGCCTGGAAGCAGAGGATATGGTCGTGGTGGAGGCTGCCAACGGGCTTGAAGCTATAGATATGTTCGTGCGAGAGCGCCCGGACCTGGTATTCCTGGATGTGGAAATGCCGGGGATGACGGGCCTGGAGGTCTGCCGGCGCATCAGGCAGATGCCGCAGGGGGAATCCATCCCCATCATGATCGTTACCGGCTCGGACGACCGAAAATCCATAGATCAGGGGTTCGAGGCAGGTGCCACCCAGTATAAGACCAAACCGGTCAACTGGTCGCTACTGGGCCGCGACGTGCAATATATGCTGCGCGCCAGCAACGCCTTCAATTCCCTGAAGCGACAGGAGGATCGCCTGCGCTACCTGGCTTACTACGATCCGCTCACCAATTTGCCCAACCGGCGCAGCTTTAACGAACAACTGAACCGTATACTCAAACGCAGCCGGCGCCACAATACCAACGCTGCATTGCTGTTTATCGACCTGGATCATTTCAAACGCATCAACGATTCCATCGGCCATGCCCGGGGAGACCGCCTGCTGGTGGAAATCGCCAAGCGACTGACCATGGAACTGCGCGAAGACGACGCCATCAATTATTTAACCGACAATAATGCCGAGGAGGAGGAAGATCCCGGAGTAAGCACTGAGATAGCCAGACTGGGGGGGGATGAATTCACCGTAGTGCTATCGGACGTAGCCGACACTGCCCACATCGAGGGGGTGGCCAGACGCATACTCGACGCCCTCTCCGAGCCCATAGCACTGCAATCCCACAACCCGGTCGTCACTCCCAGCATAGGTATCGCGATCTTCCCCCAGGACGGCCAGGATCCCGATGCCCTGGTGCGCAACGCCGACACTGCGATGTATGTTGCCAAAGCAGAGGGACGTGCCTGTTACCGCTTTTACGACGAGGAGATGAATGCCAAGGCCGTGGAGCAGCTCAAGATGGAAGAAGAACTGCGCGATGCCATGAGCAACAACGAACTGGAACTGCGCTACCAACCCCAGATCGACATCAAGACCGGTGAGGTTGTCAGCATGGAGGCTCTGGTGCGCTGGAAGCACCCGATTCGCGGCATGGTTTCGCCGGTAGAGTTCATTCCCGTAGCCGAGAGCACTGGCCAGATTATTGAGCTGGGCGAATGGGTAATGGCTGAAGTTGCCAGGCATTGTCTTTACTGGGACTCACTCGGACTGAAAGCATTCCGAGTGTGCGTCAATATCTCACCACTGCAGTTCAACCAGAGCAATCTGCCCAAGTGGGTATCAGACTTCCTGGGGCAATCCGGGCTGCCGCCGGAGCGACTGGAACTGGAGCTGACAGAAAGCGCTATCATGACCGATGCGGAAACGAATATCGCGAAACTGCGGGAATTAAAGGCCATCGGGGTGGACCTGGCAGTTGACGACTTCGGCACGGGTTATTCCTCTCTCAGCTACCTCAAACGATTTCCCATTGATACCCTCAAGATCGACCAAAGCTTTATCGCCGACCTGGACAGCTCCGATGGCGCCGCCATTGTCGATGCCGTACTGGTGCTGGCGAAGACACTCAATTTGCGCGTGATAGCCGAAGGCATCGAGAATGAACGCCAGTTGGCCTATCTGGTAAAGAAAGATTGTGACTTACTGCAGGGTTTCTATTTCTCCCGCCCAATCTATCCGGAAGACGTACCTTCCATGCTGCGCCAGAATTTCAGCAAACAGCTCAGAGAAGCAGGTGATATGGTCCAGAGAATAGCCTGAGCAGATGAGGCACCACACCCGCGCTGTAGGATTGTTGGTATGTTTGCTGAGCTCTGCGGTGCAATCCGCGCCAGCGCCGGAAACAGAAACACTGCAAGTCATGTTGCAAGGAGGCTCTTCCCAAGAGCTGACCCAATTGGTCGAAACCCAGGGCGGCACCATAACCCACGACCTGCATATCATTAATGCAGTTGGTGCCCTGCTGACGCAGGCGCAACTGGATAAAGTTCTCAAATCCCCATTGGTCACCCGCCACATCGATGATTTGTCAGTTTCAGAGGCGCCCGACGAACCCGACGAAAGCACCTGTGAAGTGGGAGGGGCGCTGGAGCTGGATTACGACACGCGGGGTTTACGCTGGACCCTGTACAACAAGCTACCGGCACCGGCCATTCTCGAGACCCTGGAACTCACATGGCCCGCCACACTGGGCACTGTTGAAAAAATATCACTGGGGGACACGACCATAGACCCCGAACTATACCGCGACACCCAAATTGGCACCCTTAAACTTCAGTTCAGTGGGCCAGCAGCCCCCGTGCTGACCGGTAAAGCCGACCTGCGGGTGGACCTCAAGTCGCCCTCCCTCCTCCACACGTCCGATCTGCCCTTACGGCAAAGAGACTTCACTATTACCGCGAGTTTCCTCGGTGACTGCTCGACCAAACTTATTCCGGGCTACGAGAACAATCACGAAAACTTCTACTATGCGTCCGTGGCCGGTGCTGATGCCCTCCACTTACAAGGCATAACCGGTAAAGGGGTCACAGTGGCCGTACTGGACTCCGGGTTATGGGAACATGAGGCACTGGTGAACGACACTTCAGGCAAACCTCGCGTACTGGCCAGGTATGACGCAATAAAGAACATCTCTGGGAATGAGGTATTTGATGAGAGTGGTCATGGAACTCATATGACTAGTGTTATTGCGCATAGTGGGGCTGTGACGGTGGATGGGAAACCAACTGGTAGTTTCAAGGGTACGGCTCCGAATGTAAACCTGGTCGCGGTGAAAGCATTTGATGTCGAAGGCCAAGGAGACCTTCTAGATATTGTCCGCGCAGTTCAGTGGGTAGTGGACAACCGGGAAACCTACGATATTCGAGTACTCAACCTCTCCTTCTCAGCGCGCCCTCGATGGCACTATTGGGAAGATCCCATAAACCAGACCATCATGCGCGCCTGGGCCAGCGGCATAATAGTGATAGCAGCGGCAGGGAATACAGGTCCCGACCCGATGACGATTGGCTCACCTGGAAATCTACCCTACGTTATTACAGTAGGCGCCATGACGGACTCTTGGACTCCAGACAACAGGGATGACGACTACATACCCGATTTTTCATCTCGCGGCCCCACCCCTACGGCCCATATAAAGCCCGATATCGTGGCTCCAGGCGGCCATATCACCGGCTTAACGCGCCCCAACTCTACGCTAATGCTAGAGCACCCAGATTATATGCTGAGCACAGGAGAATTTGTCATGACTGGGTCTTCGCAAGCTAGCGCCCTAGTATCCGGCATCGCCGCCTTGCTATTAGAACTGGAGCCGAATCTCAGCCCGGATGACATCAAATGCAAATTGCTTTCCAGCGCTGAACCTGCCATCCATCGCGATGGATTTTTGGCATATAGCCCTTTTCAACAAGGTCATGGCCAAGTAAATGCTACCAGAGCGGTAACTCTTGGCCAAATTGGATGCGGCAACTCCGACATGAATATACGACTGGATATATCCGGGGTGAAGCATTTTCAGGGCCCGGCCATTGTAGAAAGTGATGGCAATGCTAGTTTACCTGGGCTCAGCAAAATAGTTTCCCCAGAGCCGAGCGAGAGAGGGTTGAGCAAAACACGAAAATGGGGAGTGAAGGCCCATATTGAGCGACTTGATCCCGCTGTTACTGATTTGGAATCAAGCGAGATATCACCCATTGATTGGCAAAAAATCTACAGACAGGAAAAAACGGCCATGGAAAGCCTGATCCACGAGCCCCCAGAATAACATGTGAGTTGCAAATGATCTCTCGCCTCCTATGATATACCCACCAAGGGTCATACAATCACACTTCGTCCAAAATTCTATTTTTCCACTTAAAATACATAATGTTACATCGAATTTACAAGGCCATAGCGTAATAAAAAAAGCGCCGCGAAACCCAGACTACCCCAAAAAGGGTACATACCCATCTTCAATTGCCAGCCACCTCCTCGTATAACGAAGTCAAGCATCCGTATAAAGAGATGTGAATCAGGTCCCATACATAGGTTGATTTAACGGAAGCACGTCACACTAGTGACAAATAATTAATTAAGCGAACAACGAAGGCGGGCACAGAATATGACTAATATAAAAGCACTCAGCTATGCAGGTATCAGCAGCGTCACTTTGGCCCTGTTAGCTCCTTCGGCGAGCTTTGCAGGAGTTGAGCAGTCTGAAGCAGTTACTGGAACTAACCCACATAGTCTCGTACAAAGGATTAGCCACTCACTGGCGGAAGCCACTGAATACACAGCAAGCGCCTCAGGCTACAAGTGGGGCAAAAGCGCACTACGGAGTGGCTCTGCCAGTACTAAGTGGGCCGACTCAACCAGCGACCATAGCGGCTACAAATGGGGCGGTTCTGCGAGTGACATTAAGCGAGAGTCTCAGTCTTATGCAGGTGCTTCCTCTTATCAATGGGGATCGATGAATTTTTCAGAGCAGTCCGGCTACCGCTGGGGCATGAACAGCTTCTCCGAACAGTCCGGCTACCGCTGGGGCATGAACAGCTTCTCCGAACAGTCCGGCTACCGCTGGGGCATGAACAGCTTCTCCGAACAGTCC
>QNFR01000008.1 GCA_003646405.1 Gammaproteobacteria bacterium | reverse complement strand
GACATCCAAGGCTACCCCGCGTGGCGCCGTGGCCAAGTTTTCCTCCGCGGGCAAGCGCACCGGCAAGAAGGATCTGGCATTGCTGGCCATGGATTACGAGAACGTGTATGTGGCGCGCGTGGCCTACGGTGCTAAGGATACACAGACGCTCAATGCATTCCTGGAAGCGGAAGCGCATCCCGGCCCCTCCCTGATAATCGCCTTCTCGCCCTGTATCGCCCACGGCGTGGATATGTCCTTTAATCACCGGCAGCAGGATATGGCGGTAAAAAGTGGTCACTGGCCGCTGTTCCGCTTCAATCCGAAAAATATCGAGCGGGGTAAAACGCCGCTGAAACTGGATTCAAAAGCGCCCAGCATTCCCTACAAGGAGTATGTGCAGACCGAGACCCGCTTTAACATGCTGTGGCACACCCATCCGGAGGTGGCTGAGGCACTGGTCGAGGAAGAGCAGAAATTTGTTAATCACCGCTACAATTTCTATAAACAGTTGTCGCAGCTGGACTGGAGCGATAGCGAAGAAGTGGCGCAGGTGAAAGCCAATGCGAAACTAAATGCCGGTACGGTAACGCCGGCGCCAAATCCTGAAGGGGAGGGCTGATTATGGCTGATTTATCCACCGAGTACCTGGGGCTGAAGCTCAAAAATCCGCTGGTGCCCTCATCGTCACCCCTCAGCAAGCACCTGGATTCGGCCAGGCGGTTGGAAGATGCCGGTGCCGGCGCGCTGGTCATGCACTCCTTGTTCGAAGAGAAGATCGAAGAGGAGGATGCCAATCTTGATCGTTTCTTCCATCAGCAATCACTGGGTCACGGTGAGGCGGATAGCTTTCATCCGACGATACCGGACAACTACAGGAGTTATGAAGAAATTTATCTGGAACACCTCGCGTTGCTCAAGAGCAGTCTGGAGATCCCGGTGATTGCCAGCCTCAATGGCACCACACCCGGAGGCTGGGTTAACTACGCGACGGCGCTGGAGGAGGCCGGCGCCGATGCGCTGGAGTTGAATGTCTACTATATCCCCGCATCCTGCCACGAGGATGGCCGTCAAGTGGAGGATCGCTATGTGGAGATCCTGGAGTCGCTGCGCCAGAAGATCAGCATTCCCATTACCATGAAACTGTCTTCCCAGTTCAGCTCTGTGGTGAATGTGGCTCAGCGGTTTGAGCAGGCGGGTGCTAACGGCCTGGTGCTGTTTAATCGGTTTTACCAACCGGATATTGACCTGGAGACCCTGGAAGTGGTGCCGAAGCTGGAGCTTTCCACCTCCGAAGAGTCACTTATGCGTATCCGCTGGATCGCGATTCTCCACAGCCGTATCGATTGTTCCCTGGCGATTACCGGGGGTGTGCACAATGCGACGGATGTGCTCAAAGCGCTGTTGGCGGGAGCGGATGTCACCCACCTGTGCAGTGTGCTGTTGCGACACGGGCCCGGACAACTGGCCATGATATTGCGTGCACTGGGTGAATGGCTGGACGAAAGAGAGTACGAGTCAGTGCGGCAGCTCAAAGGCAGTATCAGCCAGAACAATGCCACGGATTCGTCGCCATTTTTACGCTCGAACTATGTTCGTGTGCTGGAGAGTTTCCAGCCGCCGCCCGGCGTACAGTGGTAGGTGTGGTACGCGGTACGTACCTTATGGAGAAGATGCTGTAGGGTGCGCACGGCGCACCATTATGTCATATCACCGGCATGCCGGTGAGCCATGGATGTATTTTAACAACCACCGCGACAATCACCAACGCAATCACCAGGGTAACAATTTCCGCACCCCATGACGGGGCCGCACCCTTGATCCACGCCCCATCGCGCCGGTTGATGGTAATCATCTCCACCAGGGCCCACACGGCCATACCCCCAAACAGCACCAGGGAGCGGTTGTCGCCGTTCAACAGCAAGTGTGCAATGCCCCATGCGGTGACGCCGGTGAGCTGTGGGTGACGAACCAGCAGGCTCAGGCGCGAGTTGCGTGAACTGACTACCATCAGCAGGAAAGCGACAACCAGCAGCAGCATAGCGGGGTGGCGTAGCGCGGGAGAGGGCGTGTATAGAAATTCCGGTTGGGCGCTGCGCCAGCCGGTGATTATCAGTGCGAAGGAGGCCAGCGCCAGTAAGGCGAATGTGCCTTTATAGCCATTCTCGCCCAAACGACCGAGCCAGCTTGCCTTGAGACCTGGCGCCAGTGACGGTATGAAATGTATTCCCGCAAATACCAAAATGCCCAATACCAGTAACGCCATTCGATTTTCTCCTTATCCTGTTGCTGTTCACATTCAAGGATAGCAGGCTGACAGGGGAACGTCATGGTGCAAAGCAGTGATCCCCTGCAAGCCCCAGGCGAGTGTGGATTAACCCTCAATGGTCAGCGGATTTCGTAGCCTCAGGGAGTCGGCTCCGTTAAGATTGTCACATGTATCCCGACGATATCAGTGAACTGCCCATCAGCGAGGTTCTCGACCAACTAAAGTTGCGTCTGGGTGAGGGTCACGAGGTGGTGCTGCAGGCCCCGCCGGGAGCAGGCAAGACCACGATAGTTCCCCTGGCCCTGTTGGACCAAAGCTGGCTGGGCGGTCGCAAAATCCTGGTATTGGAACCTCGTCGCATGGCCACGCGCGCGGCCGCCGCCCGTATGGCGCAGCTGCTTGGTGAGGCCCTGGGGCAAACCGTGGGTTATCGCATTCGACTGGAAACCTGTATCGGCGAGAATACGCGTATTGAGGTGATTACTGAGGGGATTCTCACTCGCCAGTTGCAGCGGGATCCGGGCCTGGAAGATGTGGGCCTGGTGATCTTCGATGAATTCCATGAGCGCAACCTCGATTCGGACCTGTGTCTGGCACTGGCCCTGCAGGGGCGTGAATTGTTTCGTGAAGGCCCGCCGCTCAAGGTGCTGGTGATGTCGGCCACCCTGGACGGAACCGCGGTGGCCAAGCTATTGGACGACGCCCCGCTTGTCACGTCCCAGGGGCGCCAGTTTCCTGTCGAAAGTAGCTACGGTGAGCCATACCAGCTGCGCGACTCTATTGTCCCACCCACGGTCAAAGCGGTGCTGCGCGCCTTACATGAACAGGATGGCAGCGTACTGGTATTCCTGCCAGGGCAGCGTGAAATCAATCGCGTCGCGCGGGAATTGTCTGCGGCCTTGCAGCAGGCGCAGGAGCAGCACGTGCTGCTGGCGCCGCTGTACGGGGGTTTGTCCCTGGAGCGGCAACAGCAGGCGATTAATCCTGCGCCAGAGGGTATGCGCAAGGTGGTGTTGTCTACCAATATTGCCGAAACCAGCCTCACCATCGAAGGGATACAGGCGGTGGTCGATTCGGGGCTGGTGCGTGAAGCTGTGTTCGATCCGGCCACCGGAATGACGCGCCTGGCTACGCGGCGTATTTCTCGCGCGTCAGCACGGCAGCGTCAGGGCCGGGCGGGCCGCCTGGGTCCGGGGCATTGCTATCGCGTGTGGAGTGAAGAGCAGCACGCGCGCCTGGTGGCACACGCCACCCCGGAGATCATGCAGGCGGATCTGGTGCCGATGGCGCTGCAACTGTTGTCCTGGGGGGTCCAGGACTATTCTGAGCTTGCCTGGCTGGATCCGCCGCCATCCGCCCCCTACCAACAAGCCCTGTCGATTCTGGAGGTGTGCGGCGCCGTATTCGAAAATGGCTCAGGCGGGTATCAACTCACACCCCATGGTGTGCGCCTGGCGCAGATGCCACTACATCCGCGGCTGGCCCATATGCTGCTGGTGGGTTGTGACATTCACGCGACAGAGACCGCTTGCCTGCTGGCCGCGGTGCTATCCGAGCGCAATCCACTGGCAGACCGTGGTGTGGATATTAGCCTTACCCTCGCCGTTTTGATGGGAGAGAGTCGCTGCCAGCCGGAGTTGCAGGCCTGGTTCAAACGGACCTGGCAACAGGCCCGGCGCTTTGCCCGTTTGGCCAGTGAAATTCACAAACCGCGCAAATTTGCTATCGGTGTGGCGCAACCCGATGTGCTGGGTGTGTTGTTGGCCAGCGCCTATCCGGATCGAATCGCGCAGCTGCGCCCGGACGGGGACGGCACCCAGTATCAGTTGAGCAACGGTCGCAGTGCGGTCGTGCCGCCGGAGGATGAACTGGCCGGTCGGGATTGGCTGGCGGTGGCCGAATTGGGCGGGCATGTGGGCGAGTCCGCTGACCGAATTTACAGCGCGTGTGCACTCAGCCCCGTTAATTTTCGCGAGATGCTGTCGACCCTGGTACGCGAAGAAGAACTGGTGGAATGGGATTATCGCAAGGAGCAGTTTGTCGCCCAGCGGCGCCATATGGTGGGTAATATCCTGTTGTCAGCGGAGCCGCTGTCACAGGTCTCGGAGACGGCGCGCGGGGAGGCTCTGTTGGGCGTTATACGCAAGAAAGGCCTGGATATCCTGCCCTGGAGCAAGAACCTGCAGCAGTGGCGCTCCCGGGTGATGCTATTACATCGGGCTGAGTCGGATGGGGAGAAAAACCGCTGGCCGGACTTGTCGGATGAGGCTCTGCTGAATACCCTCGAGGTCTGGTTGTTGCCCTATCTGGGAGAGGTGCGGCGTTTGCAGGACTTTCAGTCACTGGATCTGCGGGCCATTTTGCATGCGCGACTGTCGTGGCCGCTGCCATTGGAGTTGGAACGTTTGGCACCGGAGCGTTGGGCGGTGCCTTCAGGTTCCAGCGTGGCGATTGACTATAGCCAGGATCCACCGGTGCTGGCGGTGAAGCTGCAGGAAATGTTTGGCTGTGAAGAGACCCCGACTATAGCGGGCGGGCGGGTTGCACTGCTCATTCACCTGCTGTCGCCGGCGCAGCGTCCGCTGCAAGTGACCCAGGATTTGGCAGGTTTCTGGCGCAGCAGCTACCAGGAGGTGAAACGGGAGATGAAGGGGCGTTATCCCAAACATCCCTGGCCGGATGACCCGCTGCAGGCGGTGGCTACCCGACATACCAAGCGGCGTATTAGTTGATGGTGCCGGCCTGGAGGTCGTTGGCCAGAGAATCCCGTACGGCGGGAGGCAGCGGCTCACTGTCAATCGTGCAGGCGGGGTGATCCACACCGGCGCAGATAATGGCGCCACTGTGCACGGCGGCGATCATGCTGGGCATCAATTCGAAGCGCAGAAAGTGTACCGATGAGGTCTTGTGTTCGTTGTCGCGCTCCAGATCCTCGTCGGCGATGGGGTAGATCCGGTCACAGCCCTGGACCTGTAACCAGACCCTGTCCTCAATACCAATCATCCTGGATAATTGCCGTGCTCGTTCCTCTGGTTCATCGTACTCGATCATAAAAGTGGCTTTCCAGTTGTGGCCATCGGGGATCAGGGGATTGTAGGCCTCCAGTTCCTCATTGATGCCATCGGCCTCGAATACTTTTTCGATACGCAGCATCTCCTGGATCTGGTACCTGATGGTGAATCTGTCCTCGAAGTACAGCCGCATGTGCTCTCCCAGCGGCACCTGGCGGACTCTCTTGTGCGCCATGACCTCAGAGCGAAAAGCAGAGCGCCTTTCGGCGTATTCTTCCAGTGACCAGAGGTCGGTGCGTGATAGGGCGGACATCATTATCTCCTGCATCTACAAGCCGTAGGCCATGCGCAGTAGCGTCATGGGGTGTTGGGCTTTATCTACTTTTTGCGACAGATTGGCGATGTGGGTGGCGGCCATGGGACAGTCACTCATGAAGTGATCCGGCTCCTGCTGGTCTATTTTACGCACCACCGGCCGCGCGATTTTTACCGATTTGTCGTGAGTTTCCTTTTTCACCGCGTAGGTGCCGTCGTGACCGGAGCAGCGCTCCTGGGCCGTGACGTTTGTAGCGGGCACCAGGTTGAGCACGTCCCGGGTTTTCAGGCCGATATTCTGCACACGCTGGTGACAGGCCACCTGGTAGGCGATATCCCCCAGGGCATTGGGAAAATCGATGTTCAGAGCGCCCCCCTTGTGGCGCAGCCACAGGTATTCAAACGGGTCGAAAAACGCGGCCTGCACTTTCTTCACGTCGGCATCGTCGGGATACAGCAACGGCAACTCCTGTTTGTACATCAATACACAGGATGGGATGGGTGCGGTCAGGTCGTAACCTGCATCCACCAGTTTGGCCAGTACCGGGATATTGGCTTCCTTGAGCTTGTTTACCGCTTCGAGGTCGCCCAGTTCCATTTTGGGCATACCGCAGCATTTTTCTTTTGGCACCACGTCGATATACACACCGTTATGCTGGAAAACCTTGACGAAATCAGTGCCGATGTGGGGGCTGTTATAGTTGCCGTAGCAGGTGGCATACAGCGCGAGTTTACCGCTGGTGTTGCCCACAGGGGTTGGTTGGATGTCCCTGATCAGGGGTTTGACCTGCTTCCTGAGCGTCTTGCTGTGGAATGCAGGTACGGGCGCCTCGTGGTGTATCCCGGCTGTCGCCTCCAGCACCTTGCGAAAGCCGGTGTTCCTGTTGAAGGCGTTGACGGTGATGTCCACCAGGGGAATGGAGGTCATCCTGAATACGGTGTCAGTGCTGGTCAGCACCCTGTCCCTGAGTTTCGCTCCATTCTCCTTGAACTTGACGGCTTTGGCGCGGAGCATAAGGTGAGGGAAATCCACGTTCCACTCATGGGGTGGTACATAAGGGCACTTGGTCATATAACACAGGTCACACAGGTAACACTGATCCACCACCTTGATGTAATCGGCCTTGGCTATGCCGTCCACTTCCAGGGTGTCGGATTCATCCACCAGATCGAACAGGGTGGGAAAGGCATCGCACAGGCTGACACAGCGGCGACAGCCGTGGCAGATGTCGTATACCCGCTCCAGTTCCCGCTCCAGGTCGGGCCTGTCCCAGTATTGTGCGGATTTCCAGTCGATAGGATGGCGGGTAGGTGCCTCCAGGCTTCCTTCTCTCACGGTATGACCCCCTGTTGCGTGACAAGGTGTAAAAAAAGAAGGCGGGTTGGCCGGCAGGCCAACCCGCCGGGGGGCGGATCAATCGTCCAGGTTGTCCAGGGCTTTCTGGAAGCGGTTGGCGTGGCTGCGCTCGGCTTTGGCCAGCGTTTCCATCCAGTCGGCGATCTCATCGAAACCCTCATCGCGAGCAGTCTTGGCCATGCCCGGGTACATGTCGGTGTACTCGTGGGTCTCTCCGGCGATAGCCGCTTTCAAATTGTCGGAGGTGGCACCAATGGGTAGGCCAGTGGCGGGATCGCCGGTTTCTTCCAGGTATTCCAGGTGACCGTGGGCGTGGCCGGTTTCTCCTTCTGCGGTGGAGCGGAATACCACGGCTACGTCGTTATAGCCCTCTACGTCCGCTTTTGCGGCGAAATACAGGTAACGGCGGTTGGCCTGGGACTCGCCGGCGAAGGCATCTTTCAGGTTTTGTTCGGTTTGGCTGTCTTTCAAGGACATACTGCGTCTCCTTAGTACGGGTTATCAACACCACACACAGCGTGTGGGACTATTAAAAGTAGTACAGACTTGGCGATCTGACTAATCAATTAAGGCTAACGAGTTGATAGCCATTATTAATTAACTAGCGCGGGCCCATCCAGTGGTCTTATTGTCGCCTATAGATGGCGTTAGGGTCAGTTCTGTGGGTGCGGTGCCAGCCCAACCGTAATGTAACATGACGAGGTACACTAGTGCCTGGATTTACGTGCAGGTCGCGCCGGTACGCGCGGCGAGCCATTGTGCTGGGTGGCAAAGGGCCGTGCATCCGGGGACACCACACCGTGCCGTTTCGCCGGTTGCCGCGGTGGCACCAGGTGCATTTTACCGTTGCCAATCAGGTCGCTTCTACCCAGTTTCTTCAGTGCCTTGCGCAACACTGGCCAGTTGTCCGGGTCGTGGTAGCGTAAAAATGCCTTGTGCAGTCGGCGCTGCGACAGGTTCTTCACTGTGGGCATGGTGTCACTGTGATGGGTGACGCGTTTTAACGGATTCTTCCCACTGTGGAACATGGCGGTGGCGGTGGCCATGGGCGAGGGGTAAAAGGTCTGCACCTGGTCCGCGCGAAACTTATTGCGCTTGAGCCACAGGGCCAGATTCATCATATCCCTGTCCGAAGTGCCCGGATGGGCAGCGATGAAGTAGGGGATCAGGTACTGCTCTTTGCCGGCGGCTTTGGAGTACTTTTCGAATAGGACCTTGAAACGATCGTAGGTGCCGATACCGGGTTTCATCATTTTTCCCAGGGGGCCGTCTTCGGTGTGCTCTGGTGCGATCTTCAGATAGCCGCCAACATGATGGCTGACCAGTTCTTCCACATATTCGGGAGTCTCCACCGCCAGGTCGTAGCGCAGGCCGGAGGCGATGAGGACCTTCTTCACACCCTCCACGTTGCGAGCCCTGCGATAGAGCTGTATCAATGGTGTCTGGTCGGTGTTGAGGTTTTTACAGATGCCCGGGTATACGCAACTCAACCTGCGGCACTGGGCCTCCACCTCTCTGCTTTTGCAGGCCAGGCGCCACATATTGGCGGTGGGTCCGCCCAGGTCGGAGATGATGCCGGTGAAAGCGGGGGAGGTATCGCGAATCTGCTCCACCTCGCGGATGATGGAGTCCTCCGAGCGGTTCTGGACAATGCGTCCCTCGTGCTCGGTGATCGAGCAGAAGGTGCAGCCGCCGAAACATCCACGCATGATATTGACCGAGTGACGGATCATCTCGTAAGCGGCGATGCGGGCAGTGCCATAGCTGCTGTGCGGGAGGCGGGTGTAGGGCAGTTCGAACACCCAGTCCAATTCCTGCGTTTGTAGCGGTATTGGTGGCGGGTTGAGCCACAATTCGCGGTCGCCGTGGGATTGCACCAGGGGCCTGGCATTGTAGGGGTTGGTTTCTTTGTGCAGGATACGGGAGGCATGGGCGTACAGCGCGCCGTCATCCTTTACCTGCTCGTAGGAAGGGATGCGAATGACGGTGTTTTGTTGCTCAGCGTTTGCATCCGCCAGGCTGCCCACCAGCGTTACCGTTGCCACCTCGGCCGCTGCGGTATCGGACGTGGTTACGCAGCTATCTGTCCGTGTATCCTCGTAAGGGTTGGGGGGTGTAATCGTTGGGCCGACCACATCAATATCACTTGAGTCGATGACCCGCCAGTTATCCGCAATACGTTTGCGCACAAAGGCGGTGCCGCGCAGGTCGCGAATGCCCTGTATGGATTCGCCACCCGCCAGGCGGTGGGCAACGTTCACGATGGCCCGCTCCGCGTTGCCATAGAGCAGCAGGTCCGCGCGACTGTCCAGCAGGATGGAGCGGCGCACCTTGTCACTCCAGTAATCGTAGTGGGCGATACGGCGCAGACTGGCCTCGATGCTGCCGATAATGAGCGGCACATCCCGATAGGCTTCGCGCACGCGCTGGCTGTATACGATGACTGCCCGGTCCGGGCGCTTGCCGCCCTCGTTACCAGGGGTGTAGGCGTCATCGTTGCGCCGCTTGCGATCGGCGGTATAGCGGTTGATCATGGAATCCATGTTCCCCGCGGCCACAGCAAAGAACAGGTTGGGCTTGCCCAGGACCGTGAAGGGTTCGGCGCTGGTCCAGTCCGGTTGGGCGATAATGCCTACCCTGAAACCCTGCGCCTCCAGCAGGCGCCCGATAACCGCCATGCCAAAGCTGGGGTGGTCCACGTAGGCATCGCCGGTGACAATAATAATATCGCAGCTGTCCCAGCCCAGGGCGTCCATCTCGGCGCGGGACATGGGTAGTTCCGGTGCGGGGCCGAAGCATTCCGCCCAGAACTTGCGATAGGAAAATAACGGCGTTGGCATGAAGGCAGTAGTCGTGCAGGGTTGAGCATGCATTATAGCCAAACTTGCTGCGCAGTGCTCATTGGCAGATTTACGTGCCTGATTCGGTTTCCGGCTCGTGCCCGGGCTTGGGCAGTGCCACGCCACAGTTGCGGCAGTAATGTGAGCGGGTATCGTGCTCCACAGTGGCGCAGTTAGTGCAGTTACGGGATTCGTGCGCCTGGCGATCCCTGCGCGCCTGCTCTGACGCCGCCAGTGGCGCCATCATGATGACGGCGGGTACGGTGATGAGCGAGTAGCCAATCAGCATACCCACTGAGGAAATGGCGCGACCGATGGGGGTCAGGGGAACCACGTCGCCATATCCCACAGTGGTGATGGTAACGATCGCCCAATAGATGCTTTTGGGGATATTGTCGAAGCCGTGTTCAGCCCCTTCGACGACATACATGAGGCAGCCGAAGATCGTGGTGAGGATGAGCATCAGGGAGTAAAACACGAAGATCTTGCGGGCGCTGCTGCGCAGCGCCGCGGCCATGGCGTTGGCCTCATTGAGCAGGGACAGCAGGCGCAGTACCCGAAAGATACGCAGGATGCGCAGCATGCGGATAATAAGCAGCGGCGCGGTCTGGGGCAACAGCAGGGACAGGTAGGTGGGCAACAGGGCCAGCAGGTCGACGATGCCATAGATGCTGAACATATAGCCCTTGCGGTTCGGCGAGCACCACACCCGAACCAGGTATTCGAGGGTGAACATCAGGGTGAACACCCACTCGAGTTGCAGATACAGGATGCCGTAGCGCGTGTGGGTATTGGGAATGGAGTCCAGCATTATCACCATGACACTGGCGATGATTATCAGAATCAAGCTGATATCAAACCACCTGCCCATGAGCGTCTCTGTGCCGAAAATAATCTTATAGACTTTTGATTGCAGCGAAGATTGTTGTCGTGGCGCCATGGCTTTTTATGTCTTGGTGGCTGAGGAGCGATAACGCCACTATATTAAACGGTGGCGGTTTTGTACATCGCAGCTACTGTGGGCTAAAGGCGATTATTCGCTACAACGGAACAGATCATGGAACTGCCAATTTATCAGGTGGACCTGTGCGGTCACGTCACACTGGCGGCGGCGCAAGTCTTGTTCGAGCACCGGGACCGGGGTTACTGTTCATAACGGGATCGATAACTTTGGCTTAATTGTTTCTGAGTCACGGTCCTTCAGATTGCCAGAGATGGAGGGTGCTGTTGTTCCGGCCCAGCTGGTTACCCGGGAGTCAGGGTCCCGGCGCCAGAGCCAGAACCCGGACAGAGGTTCCTGCAGAAAACTAAATATTTGCTACAATATCGACCATAGCCGCAGTCAGGGTAGCAACATCATCAGTGCCCATAACAAACGGCGGCATGGCATAGACCAGCTTGCCAAAGGGCCGTACCCAGACCCCACGCTCGACGAACATGGGTTGTATGGTTTTCATGTCCACCGGCTCTTTGAGCTCAATAACACCGATGGCGCCCAGCGTTCGAACCTCCGCGACATTGGGAAGATCTCGCGCCAGTGCCAGGCCCGCAGCGAGTTCAGTGTGCACACGTTCCACCGTGCGCTGCCAGGGCTGTGACAACAGCAGTTGGATGCTGGCGATCGCCGTGGCACAGGCCAGAGGGTTAGCCATAAAAGTCGGGCCGTGCATGAATGCGCCTGCTTCGCTTTCACTGATGCCGGTACTGATACGTTCGTTACACAGTGTGGCGGCGAGCGTCATATAACCACCGGTAAGCGCCTTGCCCAGACACAGGATGTCCGGTTCGACCTGTGCGTGTTCCAGCGCGAACAGCTTGCCGGTGCGGCCAAAGCCGGTGGCGATTTCATCGAAAATCAGTAAGACATCGAAGGCGTCACACAGGGCGCGCAGTTTGACCAGGTATTCGGGCGAGTAGAAGTGCATGCCGCCGGTGCCCTGTACCACGGGTTCGACAATAACCGCTGCGACTTCCTGGTGATGTTGTGCCAGCAGTTCGGTGATAGCGGTCATTTCCCGGTCGGGGCAGGGTTCATCGAAGCCGCAGGAAGGCGCCGGCGCGAACAGATTTTTGGCTAACACATCGCCGAACAAGTGATGCATGCCGGTGACCGGGTCGCACAGTGACATGGCGCCAAAAGTGTCACCGTGATAACCGTTGCGCAGGGCGATAAGCTGTTGCTTTTTCGGTTGCCCTACGCAATACCAGTACTGGATTGCCATTTTCAGGGCCACTTCCACCGCAACGGATCCGGAGTCGCTGAAAAAGACCCGATCCAGCCCGGTTGGTGTGAGTTTCGTCAGCAATTGCGCGAGCTTCACCGCCGGTGGATGGGTCAATCCACCAAACATAACGTGGGACATATCCTCCAACTGGGCGCGCACCGCCTGGTTCAGGACCGGATTATTGTAACCGTGAATGGCACACCACCAGGAGGCCATACCGTCAATGAGTTGCCGGCCATCGGCCAGTTCCAGGCGCACACCACTGGCGGCAACGACGGGAAATACTTCCGGGGCATCTGTGGCGGAGGCATAGGGATGCCAGATCGCTGCGCGATCACTGTTCTGGAGGTCTTCCCAGGAGTACGGGTTGATCATTGCGCCAGGACCTCAATCACGGTGGGCAGGATGTTGTGCAGCAGTTTGGGTTGCGCCTCGACCGTTGGGTGGATGCCATGGTCCTGCATCAGCGCCGGGTCGGTGGCGACGCCATCCAGGACGAAGGGGGTGATGACGCTGCCGGTTTCCCGAGCTACCTGTACAAAACACTGCCTGAAACCAGAAGTATAGCGTGCGCCGTAGTTTGGTGGTATTTCCATTGGCAGGAGGATGACTTTGGCGCCGGCGTCCTGCGACGTGCGCACCAGGATATTGTGTTCCCTGGCCCGGACTGTGCTCGACAGACTGAGCCACAGCAATCCAAGCGCACAGCTGCTGCGTAAAACGCGGTAAAGGAAACGCTGCATGATCAAAGCTGAAAATCTCCTGAAACGGGTCCCCATGGCGGGAACCAAGCTGGAAATACTGAAAGGGATCACTCTGGAAATCAAGTCCGATGATTCGCGGACGCATTATGTAGGTCAACGGTGTGGATCTACCCATCCCCGTGGAATCATCACACAGAGTGCAAACCATACACTACCGAGTCACCGACTTATGCTGATACCGGCAATAAAAGTGTTTACCCCCAAATCCACCTGGCGCCGCAGGTCGATGTGGCGTTCGAACAGGTCGGGGGTGTCGACGCGCAGGGTGGCCAGACCGTGGATGCCGGACCAGGCGGCGTTGGTCAGGTAGGGCAGGTCGTCAAGGCCTTGGAACAGCCCCATTTCAATACCCTGGTGCAGGATCTCCTGAACCAACTGGAAGGTTTCACGGCTGGCCTCTCGCAGTTCCGGGTATTCTATCGCCGGTTGTACCGCCGGGCCAAACATCAGCTTGAACAATTGCGGGTTGTTGGCGGCATAGTCAACATAGGCATGGGCGAAGGCGACCAACTGTTCGCTGGGGCAATCACCGGCGGCCTCGCCCGCCTGGCGCAGAGCCGTCAGCAGTTCACGGTAACCGTGGGTGGCCATGGCCGCGAGCAGTTCGCCCTTGTCCGCAAAGTGTCGGTAGGGAGCGGTCTGGGATACGCCGATGGCCCGGGCCAGGGCGCGCAAACTGAGGTCCTCCGCCCCCGCTTGGCGTAGTTGCTCCATGGCCGTATCAAGTAACGCGGCGCGCAGGTTGCCGTGATGGTAGCTTTTTGGGATATCTTCGTCCTTCATGGCTTCCTATACTAAAAAAAATGGGGACCGAGTAAAATTACCCGGACCCCATTTTGGCGTTTTTCAGGGATTTTTTTTTACGGCAGCAGATGCTGCACCGCGTCCCGTTCCTCGATCAGTTCCTGCTCGGTAGCGGTTAACTTGGTCTGGCTGAAGTCGCCGACTTCGGCTCCCTGCACGATACTCCAGTCGCCATTCGCGCAGCGACAGGGGAAGGAGTAGATCAGGCCTTCGGTGATGCCGTAAGAACCATCGCTGTAGACGCCCATGGAAACCCAGTCGTCGCCGTCGGTGCCCAGGGCCCAACTGCGCATGTGGCCGATGGCGGCATTGGCGGCGGAGGCGGCCGACGAAGCTCCGCGGGCCTTGATGATGGCCGCGCCGCGCTGCTGTACTGTCGGGATAAAATCGCTTTCGAGCCAGTCCTGGTTCACCAGCCCAATCGCCGGTTCACCGCTGACTTTCGCATTGAACAGGTCTGGGTACTGGGTGGCCGAGTGGTTGCCCCAGATGGTCATGTTGCTGACGTCGTTGACGGTCTTACCGGCTTTCATTGCGATTTGCGTCTTGGCGCGGTTGTGGTCCAGGCGCGTCATGGCGGTGAAGTTGCGTGGGTCGATGTCCGGTGCGTTGCGCTGGGTGATCAGGGCGTTGGTGTTGGCGGGGTTGCCCACGACCAGCACCTTGATGTTTTTGCTGGCGTTTTCATTGATCGCCTTGCCCTGGACCGAAAAGATGGCGGCGTTGGCTTCCAACAGGTCCTTACGCTCCATGCCCGGGCCGCGGGGGCGCGCGCCAACCAGCAGGGCGTAGTCGGTGTCCTTGAAGCCCGTATCGGGGTCATCAGTACACACAATACCGGCCAGCAGGGGGAAGGCGCAGTCTTCCAGTTCCATTTTCACGCCGTCCAGCGCGTCCATGGTGGGGGTGATATCCAGCAGTTGCAGGATAACGGGCTGGTCATCGCCCAGCATGGCGCCTGAGGCGATACGGAAAAGCAGGGCGTAGCCAATCTGGCCCGCGGCACCGGTAACGGTCACTCGAACAGGTTGTTTCATCGGGGTAGGTTCCTCGTAAGTGGGATGGGAAGTATTTCGGCGGCCACATTGTCGTGGGATTTACTATAAAAAACAAGGGAACCTGAATCATAATCGAACACTGGCCCCTGCATGATGGTGGACTAGGTGAGAGCCAAGCGAGTAAAATGCCCGCCGCATCAATAATTTAACAGTAGATTTGTCGTGCCAGAGCTTTCCCGTAAGGAAAAAACCGAATTTAACAAGCTGCAGAAGCGCTTGCGGCGCAATGTAGGCAATGCCATCGCCGATTACAACATGATCGAACAGGGTGACAAGATAATGGTGTGCCTGTCCGGTGGCAAGGATTCCTACGGTATGCTGGATATCCTGATCAATCTGCGCAACAGCGCACCGGTGGATTTTGAACTGGTCGCGGTCAACCTGGACCAGAAACAGCCGGGGTTTCCCGAGGAAGTGCTGCCCAGCTACTTATCCGGTCTGGACATTCCTTTCTACATCCTGGAAAAGGACACTTACAGCATTGTGCGAGAGGTGGTACCAGAGGGCAAAACCACCTGTGGCCTGTGTTCGCGCCTGCGCCGGGGCAGCTTGTATGGATTCGCTCAGGAACTGGGTGCCGACAAAATCGCCCTGGGCCACCATCGGGATGATATCGTCGAGACCCTGTTTCTCAATATGTTCTTCAATGGCAGCCTCAAGGCCATGCCTCCCAAGCTATTAAGCGACGACAGGAAGAATGTGGTGATCCGCCCGTTGGCCTACTGCAAGGAGCAAGACCTGGCCAGGTTCGCCCAATACAAGGCTTATCCGATTATTCCCTGCAACCTGTGTGGCTCCCAGGACCAGCTGCAACGCGTGCAGGTCAAGAAGATGCTGGCCGGGTGGGAACGGGAGTATCCGGGGCGCACCGAGACCATTTTTCGCGGTATCCGCAATGTGTCACCCTCGCAGTTAGGCGACAGCAAGTTGTTTGATTTTGACAATCTGCGAGTAGAGCGGGATACGGATCTGCATATTCCTGCGATCCAGATGGTTGAGCTTTAGTGGGGCACGTTAGCGCGCCACTGCTGGCGGCTCACGCCATTTCCCTGGAGCGGGGCGGGCGGGAATTGTTTCAGGATCTGTCTTTCGAGGTTCTCCCGGGCCATTTGTTACAAATTGAAGGCCCCAATGGCGCCGGCAAGACCAGCCTTATACGTATTCTCGCCGGTCTGTCGCGCTATGGCTTCGATGGGCGCGTGTCACGCTACACCGCGCTGCTGTACCTGGGGCACCAGAGCGGTGTGAAAGCACTGTTGACGCCGCGGGAGAACCTGGCCTGGCATGTAGCCGGTGAGGGCCAGTACAGCGATGAACAGATCGAGACAGCGCTGGCTAAAGTGGGTCTGTATGGGTTTGAAGACGTACCGAGTCACGCCCTGTCCGCAGGCCAGCACCGGCGGGTGAATCTGGCGCGACTTTACTTGTCCCAATGCCCTCTGTGGTTGCTGGATGAGCCATTTACCGCCATCGACAAGACCGGTGTGCTCGAGTTGGAGGCCTTGCTGGTGCGGCATGTCGAGGCCGGTGGCGCGGTGGTGATGACCTCCCACCAGGCCTTACAGGTCACTTATGAGGTGCGCTACCTGAGTCTGGTTGAGGGGTTGATACTGTGAGCCCGCCCGGGAGCCTGCAGTTCTGCGTTCGCCTGCTGCGCCGCCAACTGGTGCTGGCCGTGCGCCGCCCCATTGAAATCGGCAACCCCCTGCTGTTTTTTGCCATGGTGGTTGCCTTGTTTCCGCTGGGCCTGGGCCCCGCGCCAGACCAGTTGGCGGGCTTCGCCCCTGGCATCCTGTGGATCATCGCCCTGCTGTCCAACCTGCTGACCTCCGACGCGGTGTTTCGCAGCGACTTTGAAGACGGCAGTCTGGAGCAATTACTGCTGGCGCCACAACCCCTGTTTATCTCGGTACTGGCCTATATCGGCGCCCATTGGCTGATTACCGGTTTGTTGCTGGCGCTGGTATCGCCGGTATTCGCCCTGATGTTGAACCTGCCGGGCAGCGCGGTGGGCACCCTGGTGCTCAGTCTGTTGCTGGGTAGCGGCGTGTTGAGCCTGGTGGGCTGTATTGGCGCCGCACTCACGGTGGGCCTGAAACGCGGTGGTATGTTGATTTCCTTGTTGGTCCTACCCCTGTACATGCCAGTGCTGATCTTTGGCAGCGCGGCGGTGAAGGCCGCGGTGACCGGCGCGGCGGCGGGACCCTACCTGGCTATCCTGGGCGCGATGCTGTGCCTGGCCATCGCCCTGTCGCCTCTGGCCATCGCCGCCGGGCTGCGGATCAGTATCGATGCCTGAATGTAGCCGAAAACACCTGTCATTCCCGTGCGGGAGTGAGGGCAGAGGTAGCGTTTGGGTGTATCCGGGTGGACATGATCTGGACTTTTGGTTGTCCAGCGCTGCCCTCACTGTATAATTGCCGCCGCTATGTGGTCCTTCTTCCATAAACTCGGTTCCCCGCCCTGGCTGTACTCCATTTCCGGAGTCATTCTGCGCTGGTTACTGCCCATCACCCTGGTGGCCCTTGCTGTGGGGCTGACCTGGGGCCTGCTGTTTACCGTGCCGGATTTTCGTCAGGGCAATAGCTATCGCATCATTTATATCCATGTGCCGGCGGCAGTTGTGGCCCTGGCCGGTTATTATGTGATGGCCATCGCCGGGGCCATCAACCTGATCTGGAAAATGAAAATGGCCGACGTGGCGATGAAATCCGCCGCACCTGTCGGCGCTGCCCTGACGTTTGTCGCACTGCTTACCGGTGCCATTTGGGGCAAGCCGACCTGGGGTACCTGGTGGGTGTGGGATGCCCGCATCACCTCCATGTTGATCCTGCTTTTTTTATACCTGGGCGTCATCGCCCTGTACGAGGCGTTTGACAACAAAGAGGCGGCGGGAAAAGCCTGTGCCGTGCTGTGCCTGGTAGGTATGGTGAATATCCCCATCATCTACAAATCGGTGGACTGGTGGTATAGCCTGCACCAGCCGGCCTCGATCAAATTCACCGGCGACTCCAGTATCGATACCAGTATGTTGTACCCCTTGCTGCTGACGATCGCGGCGTTTTATGCGTTATTTACCTGCTGCCTGTTAATGAATATGCGTGCTGAACTGTTGCAGCGCGGGGCCAGGACCAGCTGGGTCAAAAAGCTTGCGCTGGCCGGGAAGTCTACCTGATGTACTTTGACAGTTTCGACGCGTTGCTCACCATGGGCGGACATGGCGGTTTTGTCTGGAGTGCTTACCTGATTACCATCCTGGTGATGGCGGCGATCCTTATTGCTCCCGGGCGCCGCCGCAAGAAGTTCCTGCGCCAGTTGGCCGGGGAGCTGAAACGCTCACGCGGCGACCCCAATATTACTGAGGAGGAGGTTTGATGCACCCCGTAAGAAAACAGAGGCTCTACCTGGTGCTGTTCGTGGTGTTGTTCTCCAGCGCCGCCATCGGCCTGGTGGTGTACGCCCTCAGTGGCAATATCAATTTGTTTTTTCCCCCCGCGGAAATTGCCGCGGGCAATGCGCCGGTCGGCCAGCCGATTCGGGTGGGCGGCATGGTGGTGGATGGTAGTGTGCAACGCAGCGATAACAGCCTGGCGGTGCGCTTTGAGCTCACCGATTACGAGGCCACGGTGCCGGTGGTTTATGAAGGTATCCTGCCGGACCTGTTCGGCGAGGGGCAGGGTGCGGTGGCATCCGGCGTGTTGAACGATGAGGGTGTGTTGCAGGCTTCCGAAGTACTGGCCAAGCACGATGAAAACTATATGCCGCCGGAAGTTGCCGACGCCCTGGAAAAATCCGGCTACGATGAAAAAGGCAATGCCAAATGATTCCTGAGGTTGGCCACTTCGCCCTGATCCTGGCTCTGTGTCTGGCGCTTATCCTGGCGCTGGTTCCCGCCTGGGGCGCCTGGCGGCGCAATACAGCGGCTATGGCGCTGGCGCCCGGCCTGGCCATCGGCCTGCTGGTGTTCGTCGGTATCAGCTTCACCTGCCTGAGCATCGCCTTTCTGCAGGACGACTTTTCGGTGAAAGTGGTGGCCGGTAACAGCAACAGCCTGCTGCCGCCCATCTACAAGTTTTCCGCTGTGTGGGGTAACCATGAGGGTTCCCTGCTGCTGTGGGCCCTCATCCTGTGTCTGTGGACATCGGCGGTGGCCGTGTTCAGTTCACAGCTGCCCCTGCTGGTTTTGTCCCGCGTGCTGTCGGTAATGGGGGCGGTGGGTGTTGGTTTTATCTCATTTTCCCTGTTGACCTCCAACCCATTTGAACGCCTGTTGCCCGGTGCGCCTGCCGACGGCAACGATCTCAATCCACTGCTGCAGGATCCCGGTTTGATTATTCACCCGCCCTTGCTGTACATGGGCTATGTGGGATTTTCTGTGGCTTTTGCTTTCGCTATCGCCGCCTTGCTGGGTGGTCGTCTGGACGCCTCCTGGGCGCGCTGGTCGCGGCCCTGGACCAATGTCGCCTGGGCTTTTCTCAGCCTGGGTATCATGTTGGGCAGCTGGTGGGCCTATTATGAACTGGGTTGGGGCGGCTGGTGGTTCTGGGATCCGGTTGAAAACGCCTCTTTCATGCCATGGCTGGCCGGTACTGCGCTACTACACTCCCTGGCGGTCACCGAGAAGCGCGGCCTGTTCAAGAGCTGGACTCTGCTGCTGGCTATCTTCGTCTTTTCCCTGAGCTTGCTGGGCACTTTTATGGTGCGCTCGGGTGTTCTCACCTCGGTGCACGCTTTCGCCACAGATCCGGCCCGGGGGATGTTCATCCTGCTGTTCCTGGGGGTGGTGGTGGGTGGGTCTCTCACCCTGTATGCCTTTAGGGCGCCGGCGGTGAGCAGCCGGGTCGCTTTCGCTTGGGTGTCCCGTGAAACCCTGTTGCTGCTGAACAATGTGTTTTTTCTGGTGGCCACCCTGACCGTATTGTTCGGCACACTCTTTCCCCTGATTATGGATGCGCTGGGGCAGGGCAAATATTCCGTGGGACCGCCGTATTTCAACGCCGTGTTTGTGCCGCTGATGGCCTTGCTGGTGCCTTTTATGGGCCTGGGGCTGGTCTCTCGCTGGAAGAAGGATGATCCCCGGCGCTGGCGGGCGGAGCTGGGCGTACCGGCTGTGGTCGCCCTGGCTTGTGGTGTCACCTTTCCATTGCTGGGAGAGCACTACAACGTCTGGGTCGCCCTGGCGGTGGTGCTGTCAGCCTGGCTGGTGCTGGGCCTTTTCAAGGACTTCTGGTACCGGGTGCGTGGCGCTGCCACCCTCGGTAGAGGGCTGCGCCGTATAACTCCCAGTTACTGGGGCATGTTTATGGCCCACCTGGGCTTTGCTGCCTGTGTGACGGGTATCGTCGCCACCAGTCAGTACAGCATTGAACACGACCTGAAAATGAGTCCGGGTGACAGCGAGGTGTTGGCCGGCTATGAGTTTCGCTTTATTGAACTGACACCCGTGCGCGGCCCCAACTTTGTGGCCGATGAGGCGCGCTTCGAGGTGCTGCACGACGGGCAACCGGTGGCCAGCCTGGCGCCACAGAAACGCCGTTATCTCGCCACCGGCTCGGTGATGACCGAAGCCGCTATCGACGCCGGTTTATTCCGTGATTTATATGTGGCCATGGGTGAACCCATTGGCCAGGATGGTGCCTGGGCCATGCGACTGCACTACAAGCCGCTGGTGCGCTGGATGTGGCTGGGAGCCATTCTTATGGGCCTGGGTGGGTTTACCACCGCGCTGGACAAACGCTATCGGCGCCAGCGCAGTCCCGCGCGCGTTTCCGGCGGGGAGGCATTGCATGGGGCCTAGATTCAAGCTTTTTGTACCACTGATACTGTTCGTGGTGCTGGCCTTGTTCCTGCTCCGGGGCCTGGAGCTGGATCCGCGGGAGATGCCCTCGGCGCTGATCGATAACCCGCTGCCGGAATTTACCCTGCCCAGCCTGGGACAGGATCGACTGATATCGCGCCAAGATGTGGTAGGCCGGGTGGTGCTGCTTAATGTGTGGGCGACCTGGTGTGTGTCCTGCCGTGTGGAGCACCCTTACCTGCACCGGCTGGCGGAGCGGGGTGTGCCCATTTACGGGGTTAATTACAAGGACGACGATGCCGACGCCCTGCGCTGGCTGGATGAACTGGGCAACCCCTATGTGGCCAATATTGTCGATCGGGAAGGGACTCTGGGGTTGGATCTGGGTGTTTACGGCGCACCGGAAACCTACCTGGTGGATGCCGCCGGTGTCATTCGCTATCGCCATGTGGGTGTGGTGGATGAGCGGATCTGGCAGACCGTGCTGCAGCCACTTTATGTGGAACTGACCGACGGAGCTGTCAATCAATGAGTGTCCTGCGTTGTGCCCTGGTATTCGCGCTCGTGCTGGTTGCCGGTCAGGTGCTGGCCGTGATAGAGACCTATGAGTTCAGTAATCCCGAGCTGGAGTTACGCTATCGGCAGCTCAGTGCCGAGCTGCGCTGTCCCAAATGCCAGAACCAGAATATCGCCGATTCCAATGCGCCAATCGCCCAGGATTTGCGCAAGCTCCTGTACCAGCAGCTTGAGCAGGGTTCTTCCGATGGGGAAATTCTGGATTATATGGTGGCACGCTACGGTGAGTTCGTGCGCTATCGCCCGCGTTTCAGTGGTGCTACCGCAATACTGTGGCTGACCCCGGTGCTGTTATTGCTGGCGGGCCTGGTCGTTGCCTTTCTGACCTTGCGTTCGCGTCGGGGCAGTGTTGACCCGACTGCGGCTGCGCCAGAACTGAGTGCCGATGAACAGCAACAGTTGCAGGCTCTACTGGATAAGACGGAGAAGGATTCTTGACCACATTCATTTTTGCCTGTGGTGGCCTGATATTACTCAGCGGCCTGTTTTACCTGTTTCCCAGAAAACGCCCGGGCGGCGCTGATGAGGATCTGGCGAGAGCCAACCTGCAATGGTATCGATTGCGCGAAGCAGAGTTGGCCCGGGAAGGCGGCGAAGCCCTGCGCGACGATGCCAGGTTGCGTTTGCTCGAGGATGAACAGCAGCGAGCCCCGGCTGGGGCCCGGACACCGTCCGGCCAGTCCTTCCCCGTGTGGATTTTGCTGCCGTTGGTCGCGCTTGCCTCTTCGGGGTTGTACTACATACTTGGCGCCGCGCCGGATGTGATGATTGTGCGACAACTGGCGAATCTGCAGGAAAGTACGGCCCCCGAGGAAATGCAGCGATTGATGCAGACTATTGCGGTGCGTTCCACACAGCGCCCGGACAACCTGTATTACGTGGCAATGTTGGGTCGTTACTACATGGGCCGACAAGATTATGCAAGGGCGGCGCAAACTTATGGCGCTCTGGCCCGGGATGCACCGCAGGATGCCCAGGCCCTGGCCTATGCGGCCCAGGCGGAATACCTCGCTGCTGGTCGCGCGTTGAATGACGCTACCCGTATGAAGGCCGAGCAGGCACTGGCCATTGACCCGCACCAGCGCACGGCGCTGGGGCTGTTGGGGATGGCCTCCTTTGAGCAACAGCAATATCGGGCGGCAATAAAGTACTGGCAGCGACTGCTGGTGACAGAGAACCCCGACTCTGAAAGTGCACGAATGATCGCCTCCGTGATTAGAACGGCACAGCAGAAAGTGGATGAAGCCGGGCAGCCGGAGGTTGGGCCAACTGCTCCGACAGTCGCTACCGTTGCTGCTGCTCCTGTAGCAGTGGCCGTTGCGGTGGGGGCGGGTGTCACCGTGCGGGTAGCCCTGGCGGCGGGGGGTACTGTCAATCCTTCGGATACGGTATTTATACTGGCGCGCAACGCCGCGTCGGACAGTCGTATGCCTATCGCCGTGCAGCGGCTACAGGGCAGCCAGCTACCCATCACCCTGCGCCTGGATGACAGTAATTCCATGGCTGGCCAGAAACTGTCCGAAACCGAGTCGATAGTGGTAATAGTACAGGTATCCCCGGATGGTCGTCCGGGGGAGGCTGGCGCCAGTTGGCTGGGGCAGGCCGGACCGCTGGCTCCGAGCATGGAAACCGAACCCCTGGAAATTGTGCTGCAGGCCAAGGGCAGCTGAGTAGGAGAGTAGGCCGCTGCACCGGTTGCGGCACCAACGACGCGACAAAAATGCCTGAAAACTAATTTTTTACTTTTCTCAAGTTCAGGCATAGTGTTGTTCGATTAAAGCCTATACACTACATCTTGTGTTTCGGTGTCGGGGTTAAATGCGCTAAAAACCGACATAAATTCATAATAAACAGTAAGATACAATAGATACTTAAGGTTATATGCGACTAAAGTCCATCAAACTGGCGGGTTTCAAGTCCTTCGTCGACCCCACGACGATTCATTTTCCAAGCAATATGTGCGCTGTGGTCGGTCCCAATGGCTGCGGAAAATCCAATGTTATCGATGCGGTGCGCTGGGTTATGGGTGAGAGCTCCGCCAAGAATCTGCGCGGCGAGTCCATGGCCGATGTCATCTTCAACGGTTCGGTCAATCGGCAGCCGGTGGGTAAAGCCTCTATCGAACTGGTATTTGATAACGCTGATGGCAGTGTCGGTGGCGAATACGCCAGTTACGCGGAGATAGCCATAAGGCGCCTGGTGGTGCGCGAAGGCCAGTCCGAATACTTTCTCAATGGCACCCGATGCCGGCGCCGTGATATCACCGATATTTTCCTGGGTACCGGCCTGGGCCCACGCAGCTACGCCATTATCGAACAGGGCATGATCAGTCGCCTGATTGAATCCAAGCCTGAGGAACTGCGTGTTTTTATCGAGGAAGCGGCCGGCATTTCCAAGTACAAAGAGCGGCGCAAGGAAACCGCAAGCCGGATGCGTCGCACCCTTGAAAACATCGAGCGCCTGACCGATTTGCGCGATGAGCTGGAACGCCAGTTGCAACACTTGCAGCGCCAGGCACAGGCGGCGGAAAAATATACTGGATTCAAAGTGCAGGAGCGCGAACTCAAGGCCCAGTTACAGGCTCTGCAATGGCAGGAGTTGGACAGGCAGATCAAAATCGCCGCCCAGGCTATAGGCGAGCTGGAAGTCAAACTTGAAGCGGTTCACGCCGAGCACCAGCAGGTTGATACCGCGATTGAGCAGCACCGGGTGGATCACACGGAGCGTACCGATGTATTTAATAAGGTGCAGGCCACCTATTATTCCCTGGGATCCGAGGTTGCCCGAATCGAGCAGACGATCAAGCACCAGCAAGAGCGTGGGCACCAGTTGAGCGAGGACCTGGTGCAAACCAGGGCCAATCTGGGTGAATCCGAAAGCCATCTGGGTGATGATCGCGACAAACTGACCAGCTGGGAAACGGAGATTGCAACACTCGCCCCGGAACTTGAGATGTTGCAAGCTGTGGAGGAGGCGTCCGCCGAGACCCTGTTGCAGGCTGAACAAGCCATGCATAACTGGCAGCACAAGTGGGACGAATTCAACCAGCACGCAGCGCAGCCACGGCAGCAGTCCGAGGTGCAGCAATCGCGTATCCAACATGTTGAGCAGGTGTTGCAGCGCATCCAGAATCGTACGCGACAGTTGGAGGAAGAGAAGCAGGGGCTGGCATCGGGGGCTCCTGCGAACACAGAGATTGACGCCCTGGGCGAGCGACTGGCGCAGATCGAGCTCACCATGGCGCGGCTGGAGGAGCGCGGTGAGACTCTGGTGCAGACACTGGCGACTACCCGCGATACCAGTACCAATCATGCTACCACGCTGAACCAGGTGCGCTCGCAGTTGCAGCAGATGCGTGGGCGTCAGGCCTCTCTTGAAGCCCTGCAACAGGCCGCCATGGAAGACGGCAACAAGGCGGTGGGTGAATGGTTACAGGCACAGCAGATTGCCGACAAACCCCGCCTGCTGGAACAAATGCAAGTGGATGACGGCTGGCAGCTGGCGGTAGAGACCGTGCTGGGCGATTATCTGCAGGCCGTGTGTGTCGACGACATCGGTCAACTCGGCAACTTGCTCGGCAATCTGGAGCAGGGCCAATTACTGTTGGTAGAGTCCACCGGCAACGAGCAGCAGTCGGCACAATTACTGGCATCCAAGGTGCGCAGCGACGGTCGGGTGGGTGCACTGTTGTCCGGCGTGCGCAGCGCCGACGATTTGAGCCAGGCTATGGCGCAGCGCTCCTCGCTGGCGCCACACGAATCTATTATTACCCGCGATGGAGTGTGGCTGGGGCCGAACTGGTTGCGGGTTACGCGCCTGGCAGATGAGCGCGGCGGTGTCATCGCGCGCCAGCAGGAGCTTGAAAGCCTGGCCTCGGGGCTGGCATCAGAAGAGTTGCACGAAACACGGCTGGCGCAGGATCTATTGGAATCCCAGAATGCACTAACGCGCCTGGAAGACCAGCGTCAGGACTGTCAGCGCGAGTTGCAGGCGAGCACACGCCAACACGCGGATGCCAGCGCGCAGTTGTCTGCTCACCAGGCCAAGATTGAACAAATCAATGCGCGACGTGAGCGCATCAACACTGAGATAGACGAGTCAAGAGGGCAGTTTCGCCAGGAGCAGGAGGCGCTGGCTGAGTCGCGCCAGCTGCTGACGGCGGCTATTGAGTGTATGGAGGCGGACTCCCAGAGGCGTGAAGAGTTGCTATCAACCCGGGATCAGACGCGTGGTACTTTGGACAGTGCCCGCCAAAAAGCACGTCACGACAAAGATGGATCGCACCAGGTCGCCATGCGTCACCAGTCTCTGCAGACTCAGCTCAATGCCATGCGTGAATCCATAGCGCGCACCGACCGGCAAGTTGCGCAGTTGCGCGAGCGCAGGGACAGTCTGAGTGCCAGCCTGAGCGAGAACGACAACCCGCTGGAAGAACTGCAGGCACAGCTGGAAGAGCAGCTGAAATTGCGTTTACAGGCTGAGGGTGAACTCGGCGACGCGCGGCAATTGGTGGCCGATGTGGACTATCTACTGCGTGAAGCGGAGCAGCGACGAACGGCAATCGAGCATCGAGCTGAAACTGTGCGCACCGAACTGGAGCAGCAACGTATTGGCAATGAGTCTCTGCAGGTTCAGCGCGAGACTATTCACAAGCAGTTGAGCGCAAGCGAACACCAGTTGGAAGACATACTGCAGAATATGCCTGAGGGCGCCAACGAGCCGCAATGGCAGCACTCACTGGAGCAAGTGGCGAACCGTATAACGCGCCTGGGGCCAATCAACCTGGCGGCTATCGACGAGTACGATCTGCAGTCTGAACGCAAAAACTACCTGGATGTCCAGAACGAGGATTTGGTAACCGCACTGGAGACGCTTGAATCCGCAATACGCAAAATCGACAAGGAAACCCGTAATCGCTTCCGGGACACCTTTGACAAGGTGAACGTCAGTTTGCAGGACTTGTTCCCCAAGGTATTTGGTGGCGGTAGCGCCTATCTTGAAATGACCGGTGACGACTTGCTCAATACCGGCATCACCATCATGGCGCGGCCCCCGGGCAAGAAGAACAGCACCATCCATTTACTGTCCGGCGGTGAGAAAGCGTTGACCGCTATTGCACTGGTATTTTCCATCTTCCAGTTGAACCCGGCGCCGTTCTGTATTCTGGACGAGGTCGATGCGCCGCTGGATGATGCCAATACGGGCCGTTACGTGCGACTGGTGAAAGAAATGTCTGATAAAGTGCAGTTTATCTTCATCACACACAACAAAATTTCTATGGAAATGGCGGACCAACTGATGGGTGTGACTATGCACGAACCAGGTGTATCGCGCCTGGTATCGGTGGACGTGGAAGAAGCTGCGGAACTGGCGGCGAGCTGAGAACAAACGGATAAAGCGGCTTGGGATTGATGGATTTAACAATACGTGACTGGATGGTCATTATCGGGGTTCTCCTGATAGTGGCTGTATTACTTGATGCCTGGCGCAGAGTGCGCAGTGAACGCCACCCGAAGGTCGAGTTGAAACTGGCCGATACCGAGGATGCCGAGGATGCCGGAACGGAGCGCGACGCCGACCTGGCCTGGCTAAAAGAGCTGCCCAATGGTGGCGCCCGGGTGATTGAGCGCGGCGACCTGCTGCGGGCGGCAGGCCATGATAGTTCGCGCCCGGCAACTAAAAACCGGACTGCACCGGCTACGGCCCGGGCACGACAAAAAGAAGCTGCACCTGCTACCCCTCAGCGAACGGCACAGCCCCCGTCGGATGAGGTGGAGTTACTGGCCGGTATGAGCTCTACGGATACTGCCGATGAGTTGGGCAACATAGATTGGCTGGACGGTATGGACGCAGAGGGTGCGGTGGCGTCGGAGCCTGAGGTAGAGGGGGAGGCGGATGCCGGCAGGCTGCCCCGCGATATCGATCCCGAGATATTTATGCTTAATGTCGTAGCGCGTCAGGCAGACGGGTTTCGCGGTGCAGATATCCTGCATATCCTGTTGGCTTGCGATCTTCGCTTTGGCGACATGAACTTTTTCCATCGGCACGAGTTTAAAGCGGGCCGTGGCGCGATTCAGTTCAGTGTTGCCAATATGATGCAACCGGGTGTATTCGATATTGACAATATGGCTGACATGAACACACCGGGTCTGGTGTTCTTCCTCACGCTGCCGGGGCCTGAGGATATGATGAAGGCCTTTGATTATATGCTGGAGACCGCCCAGGCGGTGTCGCGTAATCTCGGTGGTGATGTACTGGATGAATCGCGCAGCGTGTTAACCAGGCAGACTATGGAGCATTGCCGGCAACAAATCCGCGATCTGGAGCGGCGCCTGCTGGCCGCAGTACACTAGTTATTTATTCTTGGTGTCATCCATGGATACAGAGCTGGAAGTCGAGAACCTACGCGAGCAACTCGATACCTGGAACTATCAGTACTATGTGCTGGACCAGCCCACGGTACCCGATGCAGAATACGATCGCTGCATGCGTCGCCTGCTGCAACTGGAGGTGTCTCACCCGGAGTTAGTGCGTCCCGACTCGCCAACCCAGCGCGTGGGAGCTGTACCGCTTACACAGTTTCACCAGATTTCCCATGAAGTACCCATGTTGTCACTGGATAATGCGTTTGACGCCCAGGATCTGCGCGACTTCAACCGCCGGCTATTAGAGCGATTGGGGGGGGCGGTGGAACAACTGGAATACGCCTGTGAGCCCAAGCTTGACGGTATAGCTGTCAGCCTGTTATATCGTGATGGCCAGCTGCAACGCGGCGCCACTCGCGGCGACGGCACCACCGGTGAAGATATCACCCTCAATGTGCGCACCATCCCCTCCATTCCCTTGCACCTACGCGGTGATGGTTTTCCGGCGTTACTGGAGGTGCGCGGGGAAGTCTATATACCCACCGCCGGCTTCGAACAGCTGAATACCCGGGCGCGCGAGCAGGGCGACAAAACGTTTGTCAATCCGCGCAATGCCGCCGCCGGCAGTTTGCGTCAGCTGGACGCCCGGATAACCGCGCAGCGATCGTTGGAAATGTGCTGTTACGGTGTTGGCCTGGTCAACGGGGGGGCTTTACCCGATCACCATGACCGGGTGCTGGACCGCCTGCAGGAGTGGGGGTTGCGTATCAATGCCGAGTCAGGAGTTGTGTGCGGTATCGACGCCTGCGATGACTACTACGAGGCCCTGGCCGTGCGCCGCGAGAGCCTGCCCTATGATATCGACGGCATCGTATTCAAGGTCAATGACCTGGCGTTACAGCAGCGCCTTGGGTTTGGGTCGCGGGCGCCGCGTTGGGCTATTGCCCGCAAGTTTCCCGCCCAGGAGGAAATGACCCGTCTGCTGGATGTGCAGTTCCAGGTGGGACGCACCGGCGCCATCACCCCTGTGGCCAGGCTGGAGCCGGTGTTTGTCGGCGGTGTGACTGTGAGCAATGCCACCCTGCACAACAGTGACGAGATCGAACGCCTGGGCGTGCGCTTTGGTGACACGGTCATCGTGCGTCGTGCGGGAGATGTCATTCCCCAGGTCGTTTCTGTCGTTATGGAGCGCCGTCCGCCTGACGCGCACCCGATAAGTTTCCCTGACCGTTGCCCGGTCTGCGGCTCGGCGGTGGAGCGTGAAGCGGGTGAAGCGACACTGCGCTGTATGGGTGGGCTGGTATGTGCCGCCCAGCAAAAAGCCGCGATTAAGCATTTTGCCTCGCGCCGGGCCCTGGATATCGAGGGCCTGGGGGACAAACTCGTGGAGCAACTGGTGGATGAAGGCTTGCTGGAAAATGTTGCCGACTTGTATGTGCTGGAGCGAGAACGTATTCTCGGCCTGGAGCGAATGGGGGAGAAATCGGCGGACAATCTGCTGCTCGCTCTCGAACAAAGCAAACGGACCACCCTGCCTCGGTTTATTTTCGCGCTGGGTATTCGCGAAGTGGGGGAGGCGACCGCTCTCAGCCTGGCCCGGTATTTTGGGAGTTGGGAAACGCTGTCAGCGGCGCGCGAGGAACAGTTGCTGGAAGTTGACGATGTGGGCCCGGTAGTAGCGGACCATCTGGTGCAGTTCTTTGATTCCCCGTCCAGCATGGGCGTGGTGGCGGCGCTGCGTGAAGCTGGTGTCAACTGGCCCGACCTGGAATTGCTCCCTGTAGAAGACCTGCCGCTGTCCGGGCAGACCTGGGTGGTCACCGGCAAGTTGCAAGCCCTGGGGCGCAATGACGCCAAGCGTCATCTGCAGGCGCTGGGCGCCAAAGTGGCCGGTAGTGTCTCTGCCAGGACAAACTGCGTGGTGGCCGGGCCCGGTGCCGGTTCGAAATTGACCAGGGCGGACGAGTTGGGTGTGGAAGTGTTCGACGAGCAGGCATTCCTGGCGCTGCTGGCAGACCATGGGGTAACGATTTGATGCGGACTTTACTGTTGCTGTGCTGTGTACTCGCCCTGGGCGCTTGTGCCACATCACCACCGCAAAACGCCGAGGACATTTGCGCTATCTTTTATGAAAAAGAGGGCTGGTACGCCGATGCGGAAGACGCCAGCGATGAGTGGGGCACGCCCATACCAGTGATGATGGCTATCATGTACCAGGAGTCTCGCTTCCAGGCGAAGGCCAGGCCGCCACGCAAGAAAATCTTCGGTTTCATTCCCGGCCCGCGGCCCTCCAGTGCCTATGGTTATAGCCAGGCGAAAACATCGACCTGGAATGATTACAAACGCAGCGCGGGCAGGTATGGCTCAGACCGGGATGACTTCGGCGATGCTATCGACTTTGTCGGCTGGTACAACTACCAGTCGTACAAACGCAGCGGGATCTCGCGCCAGGATACCTACAGTCTTTATCTGGCCTACCACGAAGGGCACGGCGGCTTCAATCGTGGCACTTACCGTAAAAAGAAGTGGTTGATGGGTGTCGCGCGCAAGGTCGAGCGTAAAGCCAATACCTATCAAAAACAGTTGGTCGGCTGCGAGGAAAAGCTCAAAAGTGACGGTTGGTTTTTCGGTTGGTTCTAGGCGGGGCAGGCTGCCGCGGGTTCACAGATAAACGCCCTGTTTGGCGATAACTGCAAAGTATTGGAAAAGTAACGCTATTTGTTTGCGCGCACTAATGAAAACCGTGTTGACATGTGACACAATCTCATCCTCTACACATATACTGTAACCAATAAATACTACCAACGACACAGCGAGCAACACCAGTGAAACCAACTGACATCAACGATCCCGAGTATTTTCACAAAGTAGTGGATTGTCAATACGCTTGTCCGGCGCATACCCCTGTGCCGGAGTACATTCGCCTGATCGCCGCGGAGCGATACAGCGATGCTTATATGCTCAACTGGCAGTCCAATCTGTTTCCGGGAATTCTGGGGCGTACCTGTGATCGCCCCTGCGAACCCGCTTGCCGTCGTGTGCGGGTGGAAGAGGAACCGGTGGCGATCTGTCGGCTCAAGCGAGTGGCGGCGGACAACAAAGGTGATATCACTGACCGGTTACCCGTCATCCCGAAAAAGAAGAACGGCAAACGCATTGCATTGATCGGTGCGGGGCCCGCTTCGCTCACGGTTGCAAGAGGCCTGGCACCGCTGGGTTACACTCTGGATATCTACGACAATCAGTTCGCCGGCGGCGGTATGATGCGCAGCCAGATCCCGTCTTTCCGCCTGCCGATAGGCGTATTGGACGAGGAAGTGAACTATATTCTCGACATGGGCATGACCACCACATTTAATATCGAAATCGACAGCCTGAAGGAAATACTTAACAAGGGTTACGATGCCGTATTCGTCGGCACCGGCGCCCCCCGCGGTAAAGGTTTGAACCTGCCGGGGCTGGAAGACGCCATGGCGAATGTCTATCTGGGCATAGACTGGCTGGCCAGCGTGGCTTTTGAACATACTGAATCCATCGGCAGACGCGTGTTGGTGCTCGGTGGCGGCAATACCGCGATGGACTGCTGCCGAACCTCTCGGCGGATGGGCGGAGAAGACGTACGCGTGGTGGTGCGTAGCCCCTTTGCGGACATGAAAGCATCCCCCTGGGAAAAGGAAGATGCCATGCATGAGGGCATTCCATTTTACAACAACCATGTACCCAAAGAGTTCGTGGTGGAGGACGGGAAGCTCCAGGGCATGACTTTCGAGAAAGTCGAGGCCGAGTATGACGAGAACGGCAAGCGCAGCCTGGTACCGACCGGGGAGGATCTGGTGTTCATGGCAGCCGACGACGTATTAATGGCTATTGGCCAGGAAAACTCCTTTCCCTGGATAGAGCGCGACTTGGGTATCGAGTTCGACAAGTGGGACATGCCGGTGTTAGATGAGGTCACGTTCCAGTCCACCAATGAAAAAGTATTTTTTGGCGGCGATGCGGCCTTCGGCCCGGAGAATATCATCACCGCCGTGGCTCATGGGCACCAGGCGGCCATCAGTATTGATTTGTTCTGTCGTGGTGAGGCGGTCACCAATCGTCTGTCGCCCGAGATTCGGCAGGGCAGCCAGAAGATGGGGATGCACGAGTGGAGCTACGACAACGCGGTAGAGACAGATCAGCGTTATATAGTGCCACTGGCGCCGCTGGACAAAACCCTCAAGGATCGCAAACTGGAAGTGGAACTCGGTTTTGACCAGAGCACGGGCTACAAGGAAGCCGAACGCTGCCTCAACTGTGATGTGCAGACCGTTTTCGATGACGTTCGCTGCATCGAGTGTGACGCCTGCGTCGACATCTGCCCCACGGATTGCATCAGTTTTATTGCCAACGGGAAGGAGGACGAGTTGCGCACCCGGTTGGTCGCGCCTGCGAACAACCTGGCCCAGGACCTTTATGTATCAGAGGTGCTACCGACTGTACGGGTGATGGTAAAGGACGAGGACGTCTGCCTGCACTGTGGACTGTGTGCCGAGCGCTGCCCGACGGCGGCCTGGGATATGCAGAAATTTCTCTATAACGTGAGCAAGGCGGGACAAGCAGTATGAAACGTATCGAATCCGTCAACGACTTCGTCATCAAGTTTGCCAATGTGAATGGCACCGGCTCGGCCAGCGCCAACAGCCTGTTTGCCAAGGCCCTGTTCCGTATGGGGCTGCCGGTGTGTCCCAAAAATATATTTCCCTCCAATATCCAGGGGCTACCCACCTGGTACGAGGTCAGGGTTAGCGAGAAAGGCTACCTGGGTCGTCGTGGTGGTGTCGACATTGCATTGTCGGTGAATCCACAGAGTATGGCCCAGGATATCCAGGACGTGGAGCCCGGTGGTTATTTTATATTTGACAATACCAAGCCCCTGGACCTGCGCCTGCTGCGCGACGACGTCAATATAATCGGCCTGCCGCTGACCCGAATCTGTAACGAACAGTACCAGGACCCACGACAGAGGCAGCTATTCAAAAACGTCATTTATGTCGGCGCCCTGGCTGCGCTGCTCGATATGGACTTCAAGGTGTTGACCGGGTTGGTGGCGGATCAGTTCAAGGGTAAGGAGAAACTGGTACTGCCCAATATCCATGCACTGGAGATTGGTCACCAATACGCCAAGGAGAACTTCGACTGTCCCCTGGGCATACGCGTGCAGGCTTCAAACAAGGTGGGCGACAAGATTCTGCTCGATGGCAATACTGCCCTGGGTCTGGGTGCGATCTACGGCGGCGCCACCGTTGTGGCCTGGTACCCGATCACGCCATCGACTTCGGTGGTGGATGCCTTCGAAAAGTATGCCAAGCGTGTGCGCATCGATCCGGGTACGGGGCGTCGCAATTACGCGATTGTGCAGGCGGAGGATGAGTTGTCGGCTGTAGGCATGGTTATCGGTGCCAGTTGGAACGGCGCGCGGTCTTTTACCGCGACCAGCGGACCGGGTCTGTCGCTGATGAGCGAATTTCTGGGGCTGGCCTATTTTGCCGAGATTCCCACCGTGCTGTTTGACGTGCAGCGGGCCGGGCCCTCAACCGGTATGCCCACCCGTACCCAACAGTCGGACGTGTTATCCGCCGCCTACGCTTCCCACGGCGATACCAAACACGTTTTGCTGTTCCCATCCACGCCAAAAGAGTGCTTCGATTTTGGCGCACTGGCCTTTGATCTGGCAGAGCGTCTGCAAACCCCCATCATCCTGATGACCGACCTGGACCTGGGCATGAATGACAACATGTCTGATCCCCTGGTCTGGGATGATGAGCGCGAGTACGATCGGGGCAAGGTACTGACTGCCGAGGACCTGGATAATATGGAGCGATTCGGTCGTTACCAGGATGTGGACGGCGACGCCATTCCCTATCGCACCTATCCCGGTACCCATCCTCATAAGGGCGCATTTTTTACCCGCGGCAGTTCCCGCGATGTATTCGCGACCTACACGGAAAAAGGCGAAGAATACGAGGATAACATGCTGCGCCTGATGGCCAAGTGGGAAACAATCAAGGAACATGTCCCCGGGCCTGAAATCATCGCCTGTGGCGTGGATACCGATGATGCGGTGTTGTACTTCGGCACCAGCGAGGAATCTTCACGGGAGGCGGTCGATTACCTGGCGGAAGACGGCATCCACTTTGATGCCATGCGAGTGAAAGCCTTCCCCTTCAACAAGGAAGTGGAAGACTTTATCGGCCGGCACCAACGGGTATTTGTAATCGAACAGAACCGTGATGCGCAATTGCGCACACTGCTAATGGCGGAATTCGAACTCGGGCCGGACAAACTGAAGTCGGTACTGTGTTTTGACGGTACACCGATCAGTGCGCGTAATATACGCAAACAAATTCTGCAGGTGGTGTCGGGCGGTAACGTAATGCCGCTGCACCGTGAACATAGTGCCAGCGGCGCGGGAGAATAAATATGAGCTACCAGATACCGAAATTCCGTCACCCCGATCTCCCGGTCAATGAACTGGGCTACACCAAGGCTGATTATGAAGGGGCCATTTCCACCCTGTGTGCGGGTTGTGGCCACGACTCTATCAGTGGCGCCATTGTCAAGGCCTGCCACGAGTTGTCGCTGGAACCCCACAAGATCGCCAAGTTGTCAGGCATTGGTTGCTCCTCCAAATCGCCCGCTTATTTCCTGCGCAATTCCCACGGATTCAACTCCGTGCACGGGCGCATGCCATCGGTGGTAACCGGGGCCGCCATGGCCAACCGGGACTTGCTGTACCTGGGAATATCCGGTGATGGTGACACCGCTTCCATCGGTATGGGTCAGTTTGCCCACGTCGTGCGGCGCGCTCTGAATATGGTGTATATCGTCATGAACAACGGCTGTTATGGTCTGACCAAAGGCCAGGACTCAGCCACTTCTGATCGGGGTTCGGCCAGCAAGAAGGGCGACCCCAACCTCTTTAACAGCATCGACCTGTGCAGTATGGCACTACAATTGGGGGCAACCTTTGTAGCCCGTAGCTTTTCCGGCGACAAGGAGCAGTTGGTGCCATTGATCAAGGCGGCCATGACCCATCGGGGTTTCGCATTGATCGACGTGGTCTCGCCCTGCGTGACATTCAACAACAATCCGGGATCGACCAAGAGCTATAAGTATGTACGAGAGCACGCCGAGGCGAGCGGCACGATTGATTTTGTGCCCATCATGCAGGAGATAACCACCAGTTACCACGCCGGTACCACTCAGGAGGTGACCATGCACGACGGCTCGGTTATTCACTTGCACAAGGTATCCGAGTCCCCGGATCCCTTCGACCGCCGCTCCGCTATGGTAGCCCTGGAGGATCACCGCGCCGACGGATCCATCCTCACCGGCTTGATCTATATGGACAAGAATAGCCGCGATTTACACGACATGCTGGAGACATCACAACGTCCCCTCAACGAGTTGGAAGAAGTGGACCTGTGCCCGGGAAACCGGATGCTGGAGAATATCAACGCCAGTCTGCGGTAGCAGATAAATGAGGTTAGGGAGGTGCTTATCGGGAAAGTAGCTTCATGCGCACCGTATAGTGGAACTCTCGCGGCACACCCGACATTGCTCAAGTAAGTGCTATTTATTCTGTATTGTCATTTTACTGTCATAATTTCCTCATCTAATACCGCATAGGAAGATTGGGGGGGTGTTTCGCTAATGACTGATCGCACTGTACTGATTGTCGACGATGAATTTGCCATTCGGGATATGCTGCGCATGGCGCTGGAACTGGCCGACTTTCGCTGTATTGAGGCGGAAAATATCCAGCAGGCCTATACGCTGGCGGTAGACGAGTGCCCGGACGTCCTGCTGCTGGACTGGATGTTGCCCGGCGGCAGTGGCCTGGAGTTGTTACGCCGTCTCAAGCGCAATGATATTACCAGAGAGTTACCGGTGATCATGCTAACCGCCAAAACGGCGGAAGATAATGTTATCCAGGGCCTGGATGTGGGGGCCGACGACTATATTACCAAGCCTTTCGCCCCCAAGGAGTTGATTGCCCGCATAAAAGCCCTGTTGCGTCGCTCCCCCGGCGGCACCGAAAATAAACGCTTACAGGTGGCGAATCTGGTGCTGGACGGCGAAAGCCGCCGCATCCTCCTCGGCGACCAGCTGGTGAATATGGGGCCAACCGAGTTCAACCTTTTGCAGTTTTTTATGTCACACCCGGAACGCGCCTACTCCCGTGGACAACTCCTGGACCAGGTGTGGGGTGCCAATGTCTATGTGGAGGAGCGTACGGTGGATGTACATATCCGGCGCCTGCGCAAAGCCCTGCAATCACCACAAGCGGATTACAGTGAGTTGATTCAAACCGTACGGGGCACAGGTTATCGATTCTCTGCCCGTGGTTTGGCCCTGTGATGACAAGTGTCCACCAATGAATTGGATATCTGTGGCCACCAGAGTATTTTTTCTGACGGTACTGGCAGCAGCTGTGGGCTTTTATTACGGATACCCATGGGTCGCGGTGATGATCACCCTGATCGGTGTGTTAGCCTACTGGCTCTACCAGCTACGACGTATGCAACTGTGGTTGCAGGATCCAAGACAGCGGCCACCGGATGTTTATGGCATATGGGGTGAGCTTCTCGCCCAGATCTATGTACACCAACGCAAAAATAAAGAGGTGCAGGAGAGCCTGCGATCCACAGTGAATTACCTGCAGGATTCATTCGCCTCTATGCGTGACGGCGTGGTGATGGTGGGTGAGCAGGGCGCTATCAAGTGGTTTAACAAGGCGGTGGAACCCTTGCTGGGCCTGCGTTACCCGGATGACAGGGGGCAGACCCTGACCAACCTGGTGCGGGCACCGGAATTCAACGCTTATTTTCTGGGTGGTGACTACACCTCGCCACTGGAATATTGCATCACTGGCGATGTGTCATTGCACCTGCGGGTTGAAATAACCCACTTTGGCCATGGGGCGCGCTTGCTGTTTGTGCGCGATGTCACCGCAGCCGTCCGCATAGAGCAAATCAGGCGCGATTTCGTCGGCAACGTATCCCATGAGTTGCGTACGCCGCTGACGGTTATTACCGGCTACCTTGGCACCTTCCTCACTGATACAGATGGACTTCCCCCACAGTACCACAAGGCCCTGCTGCAGATGGAGCAACAGGCTCAGCGCATGGAAAACCTGCTCAAGGATCTGTTGTGGCTGTCGCGCATTGAAAGCGAACAGCGCGAGGGCAAACAGGAATTGGTGAATATCGGCACGCTGCTGGAGGAGCTGCGGGACGAAGTTGCGGGCGTGAATCCTGAGCGCAAACTGGACCTGGCGCTTGAAACAAACCAGGGGGTATATGGGGACTACCGGGAACTGTACAGTGCTGTATCCAACCTGGTAAACAATGCTATCAAGTACAGCCCGCAAGACAGTCCGGTCAGGGTTTGCTGGCGACAGCAGGGTGACAGCTGTCTTTTGAGTGTGCACGATCGGGGAATGGGTATCGATTCGGTGCACTTTCCTCGGCTGACGGAAAGGTTCTACCGGGTCGATGAAAGCCGCTCATCGACTACAGGTGGCACAGGTATCGGGCTGGCTATAGTAAAGCATGTCGCGGCTGTGCACGGTGCTCGGTTACAAATCGAGAGTGAGTTGGGTGAGGGCAGTACCTTCACCCTGGTTTTTCCAGTGAGGAGTTAAGACGATGTTGAAGCAAGAAAGTTACCAACAGCATATTTCAGCCAGGTTTAACGAAGAACTGGAATCCCTCAGAAACCAGATGCTGGAGATGGGCGGTAAAGTCGAGCAACAGGTCAGCGCGGCCCTGGACGCAATGATGAAAATGGACAGCGGCGTAGCGGAACTCATTGTGAATCAGGATCGCGAAGTAAATCAGATGGAAATGGCCATTGACGATGAGTGCGCTTCCATACTCGCGCGCCGCCAGCCCACCGCCAGTGATCTGCGGCTGGTGATTGCGATTATCAAGGTGAATACCGACCTGGAACGTATTGGCGACGAGGCCGCCAAGGTGGCTAAACAGACAGTGCGCCTATCCGAGGGCGGTATGTCGCCGAGTAATTTTATTGAGATCCGTCATATTGGCAACCGTGTGGCCATCATGTTGCGTGACGCCCTGGATGCCTTCGCCAGGCTGGATGTGAACATGGCGGTGGATGTGGTCAAGGGGGACATTGAAGTAGACAGGGAGTATGGCAGTGCCATGCGTAGTCTCGTTACATTCATGATGGAAGACCCCAGGGATATCGGAGCTATCCTCAACGAAATGTGGGCCCTGCGCAGCCTGGAGCGGATTGGCGACCACGCCTGTAATATTGCCGAGCAGGTTGTGTACCTGGTGCGTGGCCTGGATGTCAGGCATGGGCGCCTGGAGGAACTGGGTGAGCAGATCAGGTCGCACGATTGACGATTTAACCTGGAAACCGCTCTGGATCAGCCATAGCGCCCCTCGATATAGTCGGCGGTTTCCTGCTGGGCCGGCGTGACAAACATGGTGTTGGTGGCCGTGTGCTCGATGACCTTGCCCATCAGCATGAAGATACACTCTTCACTGGTCCGCCGGGCCTGGGCCATGTTGTGGGTCACGATCAGTATGGTGTAATTATCCCGCAGTTCCCAGATAAGTTCCTCCACGGCTTCGGTGCCCTTGGGATCCAGCGCGGAACAGGGCTCGTCCATCAATAAAACACCGGGTTTTACCGGTATCAGGCGCGCGATACAAAGCTTTTGCTGCTCCTCCAGGGACAGTTCCGTGGCCTTGGATTTGAGCTTGTCCTTGACCTCGTCCCACAGCAAGACTTGCCGCAGGGCGTTTTCCACGACGTCATCCTGTTCCCGGTATGACGGCCGTCTGCCTTGCGTGTGTATGTTGTAGCCGAACAAAACATTATCGCGAATGGATATTGGCAGGGGGTTGGGACGTTGGAATACCATACCAATCTGCTTGCGAACCTGTACCAGTTCGACGTCTTCATCGTAAATATTCTTGCCCAGCACTTCGATTGCGCCGTTGATACGCACGTAGCCCAGTCGCTCGTTGATACGGTTGACGCTGCGCAGAAAGGTGCTTTTGCCACAACCGGATGGGCCGATGAGCGATGTGATAATACCCTGTTTGATTTTCAGGTCCACGTCGAAAAGTGCCTGGAAAGTGCCGTACCACAGGTTCAGGTCGCGGGTGCGGATGGCCAGTGCTTGCGAGTCAGTAGTCATCAGCCGAATCTGCCCTCAATGTAGTCGGTGGTACGCTGATCTGTTGCGCCGCCACAAAACAGGGACTGCGTATCATTGATTTCAACACAGCTGCCTTCGAGGAAGAAGGCAGTGCGATCGGCCAGGCGATTGGCCTGCTGCACCAGGTTGGTGACCAGGATAATCGTCATTTCCTGTTTCAATTCCTTTAGTACGTCCTCAATACGCATGGTAGTTACCGGGTCTACTGCGATGGAAAACTCGTCCAGCATTAACAATATGGGCTCCTGGGACAGGGCCCTGGCAATAGTCAGCCGCTGTTGTTGACCCCCGGAAAGGAGGCTGCCCAGGGAATTCAGGCGATCTTTTACTTCGTCCCAAAGTGCGGCACGTGCCAGGCAATGCTCGACGATAATGTCCAGATCCACTTTGGATTTTACACCGCGCAGCCGCGGTGCCAGAGCCACATTGTCGTAAATAGTCATCGGCAAACCCACCGGCAAGGGGAACACCACACCGATAGCGGAGCGCAGTGCATAGACATTTTTCAGGTGCTTCACGTTGTGGCCGGCAAAAGTAATGTCACCGCGTACCTGCATACCCGGGGTAAATATGTCCATGCGATTGATGGCTTTGAGAAAGGAAGTCTTGCCGGCGTTGGCCGGCCCGATGATACCGAAAATTTCGTTTTCGAGTATTTCCAGATTCACGCCACTAAGTGCCTTCTGACCGCCATAGCTGATCTCGAGATCTTTCACCGAGAGTATGGGCGCGGCTGCGGCCACGGGCGCTTCCTCTACCATTTTTTTTGACCTCGCAGATACATACGAAGAGCAATCGACACGCTGTTCATTACCAGCACCATGCCGATAAGAACCAGCGCCACACCAAAAGGCAGTTCCTCGGGCACGCCGGGTACCTGGGTGGCCACTACAAAAAGGTGCAGTGACATGGCCATGGTCTGGTCAAATACGCTCTGCGGCAGCAGAGGGGTGAAAAATACAGCGCCGGTAAACATGATCGGTGCGGTTTCGCCGGTAGTGCGAGAAACTTCCAGAATGACACCGGTCAATATGCCGCTCACCGAGTTGGGCAATACCACCCGGCGTATTGTTTGCCAGCGTGTTGCCCCCATAGCCCAACAGGCTTCACGAAACGCCCGGGGAACCGCCTGCAGGGACTCCCGGGTGGACACGATTACCACGGGCAGGGTCATGATGGCCAGGGTCAGGCTGGCGGCCAGGATGCTGGTGCCAAACTTAAAAAAGACCACAAAAGCACCCACTCCGAACAGTGCGTGGACGATACTGGGAACGCCGGCCAGATTGATAATGGCCAGGTTGATAATCCGGGTAAACCAGTTATCCGCGGCGTATTCACTGAGATAGATAGCCGCCGCGATGCCGATGGGCACGGAGATCAACAGAGCTACCGCTACCAGCCATACCGTGCCAAACAAAGCCGGGAAAATACCGCCGGCGGTCATGCCATCGGTGGGTGCGGTGAACAGGAAGTCTATGGTGATTATCGAGCCGCCCTTGTAGACCAGCATGCCCATGATGACCAGTACCGGAATAATCAACAATACGGTCATCAGACCGAAAATCAGGCGAAACAGTCCCTGGACTTTCTTGTCCCTCACGTTTAGCGCTGTTTCTGCGAACATCGGCTTATCCATTGCGCACGCCACGAACCACGAGATCGGCCGTAAGGTTGATGATAAACGTGATGGCGAACAGGAATATACCGATAGTGAACAGGGCCTGGTAGTGATCGGAGCCCACAGCGGTCTCACCCAGTTCAGCGGCTATGGTGGCGGTCAGGGCCCGCACCGGGTCAAAAATACTGTGGGGGATATTTACCGAGTGGCCGGTTGCCAGCAGTACCGCCATGGTCTCACCAAAACCTCGGCCCACGCCGAGCAGCACGGCGCCGAGCAGGCCGTTCTTGGCCGCGGGGAACACCACCTTGAAAATCACCTGCCAGCGGGTCGCGCCCATGGCTTCCGCCGCTTCCCTGTAACGATCGGGCACTGCCTTCAGGGCATCCTCCGCGATGGAGGTCATGATCGGCGCGGTCATCAGACCGAGGATAATCCCCGCGTTGAGAACAGACAGGCCCACGGGGACATCAAATATGTCAATGATGAGTGGGTTCATGATGGTGAGGCCGATAAATCCCCATACCACAGAGGGAATGGCCGCCAGCAGTTCTATCAGGATTTTGAGAAACTCGCGAGTTTTACCGGTAGAGAACTCGCCGATAAAAACGGCGGCGCCCAGGGAGAAGGGAATGGACACCAGTAGCGCCAGGCCGGTAACGCTGGCCGTGCCGGCAATAAGTGCCAGAATGCCGTACTCCGGGGCATCCTCGTCACTCGGCTCCCAGTAGGGAGATGTAAAGAATTCCACCGGGTCCATCGTGTCGAGTATGAACCCCATCCCTTCCTTGGTAATAAAGATGAAGATGCCGATAACAAAAACAATGGCGGAAATCCCACTCACGAACACCACCAGTTGTACCAGCTTGTCCATGTACCAGTCGCGATCGCGGCGGTCGAAATCAGTTGTCACAGGGTGATTCATGGGCTTTTCCCGGCTAGGGCGCATCCTCGCCACGCAACAAGTGCATGAGTTCACTGATCTGCGAACCCAGTTCGCGGTAAATGGTCTTCAGTTCCTCACCCTCGGGGGGTTGCCCACTCGCCAGGCCGGGCGCGCCGACATCCCATTCGATGCCGGAGGTATGGAAGGGCAGTTGGGCGAAATAGTCGCTGACCGGCCCCTGCAGGCTGATCACCAGGTGCAGTTCCGCCAGTTCGTGCTCGGTAAAGTCGGTGGGGCGGGGAGTTGCCGTACTGATATCCAGGCCCAGGTCTGCAAGAAAGGCCACTGCTGCCCGATCTACACCGGCAGCGGGAGCGGCCCCGGCGCTGGCGTAGTTGCCGCTGCCGGGAAACGCCTTGCGCGCCACGGCCTCTGCCATCTGGCTGGCACAGCCGTTGTCACGGTCCACAAACAGGATGTTGTAGACCTTGGGTATCTTGGTCTGTCCGGTTTGAACGAAAACGGCTTCCTCGCACAGGTTCTTGGCCTGGTCGGCGACACGCTTGAGATTGGTGAACACGGTGAATATATTCAGCAGGGCTGTGGCGGTGTTCTGCTCCGGATTATTCATCAGTTCGGCGTAAATGCCGTCCAAATCGAATTCCATTTCTGTCTCGAGCACCATTGTGCCCCTGGCGAGTTCGGCGTTGAGATCGTTGAAGGCGGTAATGGCCTGTCCCAGCATGGTCTGAACCTCACTGCTAAAGCACTCCAGTTCGTGGGCCATGTGGCCGCTGGGGGGCTCAGCCAGCTGTTCACAGGCCCGGGCGATGGTCACCGCGTAGTCACCAATACGTTCCAGGGAGATATTGACCCGGATTACCGAGGACAGCAGGCGTAAGTGCTTGCCGCTGGGCAGGTGCACCGCGATAAAGGCGTGGCAGGCCGCGTCGATCTCGCGCATGGTCCGGTTGATCGGGTGATCAGCCAGGATGGTGCGGGCGGCGAGTTGGTGGTCGCCTTTTTGTAGTGCGTGAACAGCGTCGGCTAACCCCCGCCGCACCATATCCGACATACCTTTGATGCGACTCTGGATCGCGCCCAGGTCGCGCTCCAGCCTTTCTTCATAATGGCTCATACGAATGGCTCTAGTCGGTAATTATCGGGGCGCATGCGAGCTGCCACCCGCTGCGCGGTCATGGCGTGGGTTCACTCGCAGCTTATGTCACGAACGGGGGCGTAGCCCTTGGCCGCTATTATGCACTGTCCCGCATCACTCATTACCCAGTCCAGATAGGTCTTTACAGTACCCTGGGGTTCACCGTTAGTGTACATGAACAATGGGCGTGCGATGGGGTAGCTCTTGTCCGCGGCGCTGGCGGAGGAGGGCGATATACAGCTGGCGGGGTCGGACTCGGCGATACAGGCCATCTTGATGTGATCAGTAGCATAAGCCAGGCCGCTGTAGCCGATGGCGCAGGGGGTTTTCTCAACCAGGTCCACCACATCCTTGGAGCCGTGCATATCCAGCGTGCCCTGGCGGTACTTGCCTTTTTTACCCAGGACGGCGCTTTTGAAGTAGGCGTAGGTGCCGGAGTTGTTCTGCCGGCTGACAACGATGATCTGTTGGTCTTTGCAGCCGGGTACCTCCAGGCCCAGATCAGTCCATTTGGTGGCCTTGCCCCCACGGCCGAATACCTCGCGCAGCTGCTCGATAGTCAGTGTGGTGGCGGGATTGGCGCTGTTAAGGTATACCGCCAGGGCGTCGTAGCCGACCACCACTTCAACCGGCTTGATGCCATTTTTGGTGGCGAGCTCCATTTCCTTGGATTTTATCTGCCGGCTGGCATTGGCGATGTCCACCGTGCCATTGAGCAGGGCGGCGATGCCGGTGCCTGAACCACCGCCGGATACGGCCACAGCCACCTCCGGGTCCACGCTCTGGTAGGCCTCGGCCCAGGCCTGGGCGACGTTGACCAGGGTGTCGGAACCCTTGTTCTGGATCTCAGTGCGCGCGCCGGCCACCGAGGTGAACAAGACCGTGCTGAGACACAGTGAAAATAGGGCAATCTTTGGTTGTTTCATGTTGAATCGACACTCCCTGATACAGATTTTCGAAAACCAGACCACAACCGTGGTTGTCGAAGCGAAAACTACGCAAAACCACTACAAATTACAATAGCTTGGTGTAGTGATAACAGATAAAAGTTGGGGAGGACAGGTGCTACTTGTGCCGGGAAGGAATCAATTGGACACAGACTGATCAAGATCAATATTTGTGCTCCGTTACGTGCATGGATTAGCGCGACTTGCGTCGTTTGTTGCGATAAGCTGAGCGGCCCTCATCAGACACGACCCCTGGGTCAAGCTAGTCGGCAGCT
>QNFR01000007.1 GCA_003646405.1 Gammaproteobacteria bacterium | reverse complement strand
CTGCGCCTCTGCGGCACTCAGCCAGGCCAGGGTCTTTTTGGCCCCGCGCAGGTTGAAAAACAGCTTGCGCTGGGCCTTGGTGGTGGCCACTTTCACGATACGCCAGTTGCGCAGGATGAACTCGTGCATCTCAGCCTTGATCCAGTGCACAGCAAAGGACACCAGGCGGACACCTTTTTCCGGGTTGTAGCGCTTGGCCGCCTTCATCAGGCCAACATTGCCTTCCTGTATCAGGTCGGCTTCGGCCAGGCCATAGCCGGAATAGCTGCGTGCAATATGCACCACAAAGCGCAGGTGGGACATAACCAACTCCCGCGCCGCCTGCAGGTTTTCGTTGTAGTAAAGATCTTCAGCCAACTCCCGCTCGCGCTCGACACTGAGCACAGGGATACTACTAACCGCTTGCACATATGCCCCGAGATTAGCTCCCGGTACCATCTGATCCACTGGCTGTAAACTCTTACCCATAGTTGATTCTCCATGTCGCAGGGGCGCCGATTTTAGCACTCTTTGAATTAGAGTGCTAATTGCAGAAAAGTTCCCTCACAGGCTGAAAAATATAAAATTATTTCTTTATAATCAAAAAGTTACAGGCATGACACAGGAGGAGCGCTGGGCCTCAACGCGGCTCGATGCGGGATAAGTGCCGGCTAACTGCCAACCAGGCACCGCTCAAACCGAGCAGGCCGCCCAGTATAATCAGGTTTAGCCCCCCCATAATACCCAACCCGCGCAGCTCAAAGGTGCTCTCATAGAGCTGTGCGAGGCGGCTTATCGGCTCCTGTAGAAACCACAGGGCGCTCGCCACCAGAATCGCGGCGAACAGGCCACCGCCCACGCCGTACCAGAGGCCGGTGTACAGAAAAGGGCGGCGTACGAAAGCATTGCTGCCGCCCACCAGCTTGACGATCACAATTTCTTCCCGGCGATTTTCAATCGCGAGACGAATTGTATTACCCAGGATCAGCACCACACCCAGCACCAATAAGCCCCCCACCGCCAGCACCAGGCGGCGACTGAGTTCCATCAGGCTGTTAAGTCGCGCCAGCCACGCCATATCCAGTACCGCCTCACCCACTTCCGGGTAGCCCTGTAAATCCAGCCGCAGTGTCGCGACGGCATCTCCCCCTAAACTACCTGCGGGAGAGACCAGTATCAGGTGGGGCAGGGGATTTTCCTCCAGGCTGGCCAACACATCCGCAAAACCGGACAGGGCACTGAATTCCTGCAGAGCCTCGTCGCGGGAAACGAAATGCGTCTCAGCCACATCCACCCGCTCTGCCAGCTCTATTTCCAGTTGTCTGGCTTTATCGGTGGATATATCGTCGTGCAGGAACAGGGATATCCGGGCGGGGCTGTCCCAGTTCGCACTGAGCTGGCTGACATTATCCAGGGCCACATTCAATCCCACCGGCAGGGCCAAAGCGATACCTATCACCAACCAGGTAAGTACACTGGAACCCGGGCTATCCAGCACCCGGTGCAGGCTGTCCGCCGCCGACAGGCGGTGGTGGCGCAGCCAGGCCTGGTATTGATCGCGTAGATCGGCGCGACTTTGGCTGGCCCCTTCACGACGTCCAACGGCGCGGCGTCCCATTATTGTCCGGTCCCGGAGATCAGCCGGCCCTGATCCAGGGTGATAATACGGTGGTGCAGTCTGGAAATCAGGACCAGATCGTGGCTGGCTATCAGTACCGTGACACCGACCTGGTTAAATTCTTCAAACAGCTGCATGATTTCCGCCGACAGGGCGGGGTCGAGGTTGCCGGTGGGCTCATCCGCCAGTAGAATTTTGGGTTTGGCAACCACGGCCCGGGCGATACCGACCCGCTGCTGCTCGCCGCCAGAAAGGGTAACGGGCAGGGCCCGCTCACGGTTGAGCAGGCCCACCTTGTCCAGCGCCGCACGCACTCGCCGGGCCACTTCCCGGTGATCATAGCCCGCTATGATCAGGGGCAGGGCCACGTTGTCGAATACGGAGCGGTCGAACAGCAGCTGGTGATTCTGAAATACCACGCCGATATTGCGGCGGTGCCGCGGAACCCCGCGGGAACTCACTGCCGCCAGGTCCTGGCCATCGACAATCAGCTGACCGCGAGTGGGACGATCCATCAGCATAATCAGACGCAGCATAGTGCTCTTGCCTGCGCCGGAGTGTCCGGTGAGAAAAACCAGTTCGTCCCGGTCGATGCACACGCTGATTTCACGCAGGGCATCATGCCCCTCTTCGTAGCGCTTGCTGACCCGGTCAAAAGTGATCATGCAGCCGCATCATCCCCGGCGAACAGGGCTTCGATAAACTGCTCCGCCTGAAAAGGATGCAAATCCTCGACGGCCTCCCCAACACCGATAAAACGGATGGGCAGACCCAGCTTTTTCGCTATGGCGAAAATGACGCCGCCCTTGGCGGTACCGTCGAGCTTGGTCAGGCTGATACCGGAAACGCCCACCCATTGCCGGAAGTGGTCGGCCTGGGCCAGGGCATTCTGGCCAGTGCCGGCATCCAGCACCAGCATGACCTCATGGGGAGCCGCCGGGTCAATCTTGCCCATGACCCGCACCACCTTCTTCAACTCCTCCATGAGGTGCTCCTTGTTGTGCAGGCGACCGGCGGTATCGGCTATCAGCACATCCACATTGCGGGCCTGCGCCGCCTGCAACGCGTCAAAAATGACTGAGGCGCTGTCGGCCCCGGTGTGCTGCGCCACCACCGGCACGCCGTTACGCTCACCCCACACTTGCAACTGCTCTACCGCCGCGGCCCGGAAAGTATCACCTGCGGCCAGCATCACAGAATGACCCTCACTTATATAGCGCCTGGCAAGTTTGCCTATGGTGGTGGTTTTGCCCACCCCGTTCACGCCCACCATCAGAATCACATAGGGTTTGTGGCCCTGCACCTGAAGCGGCTGCTCACAGGGCTTGAGCAGGGTCAATAACTCCTCTTTCAAAGCTGCCTGCAGCGCTTCCGGGTGAGTCAGTTCCTTGCGCGATACCCGCTGGCTGAGCCGGCCGATAATCTCCAGGGTGGCATCCACCCCCACATCCGCGAGCAACAGTCGCGATTCCAGCTCCTCCAGCAGTTCGGCATCAATTTCCTTGCGCCCCAGAAACAGGGTTCCCATGCCCTGCACCAGGTTGTCACTGGTGCGACCCAAACCCTGCCGCAGGCGGGAGAAGAAGCCCGCTTTACTGGCAGTATCCGCACCGCTATCGGTTGTGGCTACCTCCGCTGTCTCCCCGGGAGGTGCCACCGGGGGCTCTTCAGGCGGCGCGGTCACCTGCTCTGGCACCTGTTCCGGCACTGCAGGTATGGAGGCCTCCTTCTCAGGGGGGGGGCCGGGGATCGGCAGGCGCGATTGCACTACCTCACCGGCTGACAATGCCTGCTGCGCTGCGCTGGCCTGTTCAGCAGCGGGCGTTGTTGCGGATGGAGCCGGTTGGACATCCGTCTTTTCTTTGCGTTTGAAAAATTTCATATTTGTCGTGTCGGTGACGAGGTAAACTAACTAAAGTATGCAGGCGAGCGCCCGCGACGGCGCCTATCGTACCACCGTTGCACGAAGCGAAGAAATGGCAAGATCAGGGAAAGGCGCAGGAAAACAGAGCCAGCTGCGCATCATCGGTGGGCAGTGGCGCGGCCGCAAACTCACCTTCACACCGGCAGAGGGATTACGGCCCACCAGCGACCGGGTACGCGAGACCCTGTTCAATTGGCTGGCCCCCTATATTCACGGCGCCAGGTGCGCAGACCTTTTTGCCGGCAGCGGTGTCCTGGGCCTGGAAGCGTTGTCCCGGGGTGCCTCTCATTGCGACTTCGTTGACACCTCGGGGGTGGCACTGGCGCAGATCGGCAATCACCTGGCAACACTGGGCGCCACCGCCGTCGGGCGGTGCCACCCATCGTCGGCGCTGCAATTCCTGCAGGCGACCAGCGAGCCCTATGACCTGGTATTTATCGACCCGCCCTTCTCCGGGCAACTGGTCGATGCAACCTGCACAGTACTGGCCGCAAAGAAATTACTGCTCCCCGGGGCGCTGGCCTACGTGGAAACGGCGGCCTCAGAGCCACCGCCCATGGCCCCGCCCGGGTGGTCCCTGCACCGGGACAAGACCACTGGCGGGGTGGCCTACCGGTTGTTCCTGGTCGATTGAGCAACGGTCCACCGGTTACAGCCACCGGCCACGGCCGGATAACGCCTGCCGCATTGTCGCAACAGGGTAAATTGTTTAACATTCGTAGCACCTGTCACCACTTCAGACGAGTATCATGAAAACCCACACCGTTATCTACCCGGGCACCTTCGACCCGATCACCAATGGGCACGTAGATTTGACCGAACGCGCCGCACGCCTGTTTGATCGGGTGGTCGTGGCCATTGCCCACAGTGAAAAAAAGACCCCACTGTTCAATCTGCAGGAACGGATAGCCTTGTGTCAGTCTGCCCTGGGACATCTGGATAATGTGGAGGTGGTGGGCTTCAGTAACCTGTTAACGGATTTCGCTAAGAGCCAGAATTCCCGCTGCGTGCTGCGCGGCCTGCGGGCGGTGGCGGATTTTGAATACGAGTTTCAACTGGCTAATATGAACCGGGCAATGTACCCGGAGTTCGAGAGCGTATTTCTCACACCAACGGAGCAGCTGTCCTATATTTCCTCCTCCCTGGTCAGGGAGATAGCTGCACTGGGCGGCGACATCAGCCCGTTCGTACCGCAGCAGGTGGCTGCGGCACTAAAGACGCGATTTGCGCACTAAACGCCGCTAAGGCGCGATAAACTCAGGGAAGAACACTCACCACCTCCGGGTGCTCTTCTTCTTCCGCTTTGTTCTTTTCGTTCTGCGCGGTATCTTTACCGGTGTAGCCATTCTTACGGCAGCCCAGGCAGCGCATGAATGTGGCCTCTGCCGGCCCCCCCATAAGAGCCCCGGCCGCTTCACTGGCATTCCCCGCCAACAGGGTGAAGGGCAGGCTGACCACCCACACCGCGACACCGCCTACCGTCATCACCACACCAATGGGTCTTGCCACAACCAGGTCGCCCACCATGATAAGTGCATTGGGGTCCTCATCCACTGCATTCTGGGCCCAAAGAGCCTGTGGCAGCATCAGACAACCGATCATCAAAGCTATAGCGGCGCGCCGTGCGCTTGGTTTTATTTTCATAGTCCTCTTCCCCTTCCCCTTATTTTCCTACAGTGTAGCCTGTTCAGCGCTGACAGGCCACGCAGTAGACGCTGCTGCGCTGGCCCAGGCGCAACTCCCGCAAAGCGGTACCACAGGACTTACAGGGCTGCCCTGCCCGGCCATAAACAAGCAGCTGCCGGGCGAAGTAACCCGGCTTGCCATCCCCTCCCACAAAATCTTTCAGCGTTGTTCCACCCTGCTCTATAGCCGAAGTAAGCACTTGCTTTATATTTTCTGCCAAGCTCTGGTAGCGGCAGTGTGAAATACGCCCGGCGCGCCGATCAGGACGAATACCCGACAGGAACAGAGCCTCGTTAGCGTAAATATTACCAACACCAACCACCACTTTTCCGTCCATTATGAAATTCTTTACCGGGCCGCCACGGCCCCGGGAACGCCGATAGAGCGTCTCGCCGTCGAATTCGGCAGACAGCGGCTCAGGCCCCAGGTTGCTGAGCAGCGGGTGCTGCCGCCCCGGTTCCACCCACAGAAAACAACCGAAACGCCGCGGGTCGTTATAGCGCAGACAGTGCCCTCCTTCGAACAGCAGGTCAATGTGATCGTGCCGCCCCGGGGCCTCAGTGGGAGACGCCACCCGCAACGAACCGGACATGCCCAGATGTACTATCAGAGAGCCGGCAGCTGTTCTGAACAACAGGTATTTTGCGCGCCGCTCAACCGCGACAATTGTCTGGCCACACAGTAATGCGGCCAGATCATCCGGCACCGGCCAGCGCAACCGGGGCTCGCGTACCACAAGCTGTCGTACCACCGAGCCGCGACTGTAGGGCTCGACACCCCGTCGCGTGGTTTCAACTTCAGGTAGTTCAGGCATTAGTGCTGAGCGTAACAGGCCCTATCGCGGCGATCCATAGCGAGTCGCTACCGCTATACCCGATAAAGCGGGGCAGGCTCTCCCTGGCTCCCGCGACATGCCGTACATCCTGTACATAAAAACCCCGGCATTGGCCGGGGTTTCATAGGGATCATTGGAGGACAGGCAACTATTTGATTTTGCCTTCCTTGTACATCACATGCTTACGCACTACTGGATCGTACTTTTTCATCTCCAGCTTGTCCGGAGTGGTACGCTTGTTCTTATCAGTGGTATAGAAGTGTCCTGTACCGGCTGAAGAATTCATTCTGACTTTTTCTCTCATCGATCTTCTCCCTTAAACCTTTTCACCGCGAGCACGAAGATCACCCAAGACCTGCTCAATACCCTTCTTGTCGATGATACGCATGCCCTTACTTGAGACACGTAAGCTCACAAAGCGCTTCTCGGAATCAACCCAGAAGCGGTGTTTGTGTAAATTAGGCAAAAAACGGCGGCGGGTGCGGTTTTTTGCGTGTGATACGTTGTTTCCGGATACCGGGCGTTTGCCGGTAACTTGACATACTCTTGCCATGATCTTCACTCTCCCAAAAGACGTGGGAATCTCTAATAAAAAGGTGCGACTGTCACGACCCAAACAGGGTCCCAGCCGCGCGGAGCGCGACTTTATACCAGAACACCCGGGGCATGGCAAGCGAAAGGTGGGCTGGCTGTCGGCCTGATGACGCGGTTACAGCAGGCCCTCTTCCGCAAATGAAAACTCCGTGCCGCGGCCGATAATGATGTGATCCAGTACACGGATATCCAGCAGAGCCAGGGAGGAACACAGACGCTCCGTAATACGCCGGTCAGCGCTGCTCGGCTCTGCCACCCCCGAGGGATGATTATGCGCAAAAATCACTGCGGCGGCATGGTACTGCAGAGCCCGCACGGCCACCTCCCGCGGGTACACCGCCGCTCCGTCCAGGGTTCCGAAAAACAGATCCTCACAGCGCAACACCCGGTGCTGGCTGTCCAGGAAGAGGCAACTGAACACCTCCCTGGTATGTGTCCCCAGATGATATTGCAGGAAACGCCTGGTCTCCCTCGGGCTGCACAGCACATCACCATCACTGATGGTCTGCAGCGCCTGCCGCCGGGTGAGCTCCTGTGCCGCCTGCAACTGGGCATACTTCCCTGGCCCCACCCCGCGGCAGGCCAGCAGGCTAGCCTGTGCGGCCTGCATTACCCCACTCAGGCCGGCGAATTCCATGAGCAGGTTGCGCGCCAGATCCAACGCGCCGCAGTCGCGGTAACCGGTGTGCAGCAGTACCGCCAGTAACTCCGCATCCGACAGGGCTTGAGCGCCCCGCTCCAATAACTTGTCCCGGGGTCCCTCTCCCGGCATCCACCTGGTCGTACTCATAGCGCTCCTCCCTGAGCTGCCGCCTCAGCACGGTGTCAAATACCGTGGTGGGGTGGTATCTTTCCATGCAGGGGGCTGTCGGACTTATCCGTTGGTTAAATCCGACAGCCTCCAAACAGCTATCTTCCCAATTTGGGCGGCCAAATGGCACATCTTTTCAATCGCAATGTACTGCTGGGCGTCAGTGGGGGCATCGCGGCTTACAAATCAGCGGAACTGGTCAGGCAATTGCAGGAGCGGGGCGCGAGTGTGCGCGTCATCATGACCCGCGGAGCCCGGGAGTTTATCACCCCACTCACGCTGCAGGCCCTGTCGGGTAACCCGGTACACACTGAGCTGCTGGATACCGGGGCAGAACAGGGCATGGGCCATATTGAGCTGGCTCGTTGGGCCGATCTACTATTGATCGCACCGGCCACCGCCGACCTGATCGCACGACTGAGCGCGGGCCGGGCTGATGATCTGCTTACCACAGCAGCACTGGCTACGCCGGCGCCGCTAATGCTGGCCCCGGCCATGAACCAGCAGATGTGGAAAGATCCCGCCACAATCGCCAATATCAGCCAACTGTCAGAAAGAGGTGTGCACCTGGTCGGCCCCGCCGCGGGGCAGCAGGCCTGTGGTGACGTCGGTCCCGGGCGCATGGAAGCTCCACCCGTTATCGCCGAGGCAGCCGCCAGGCTGTTCGAAAACGGCTTGTTGGCCGGGACCAGGATAATCATTACAGCCGGCCCCACACGCGAGGCGCTGGACCCGGTGCGCTATCTGTCCAATCACAGCTCGGGCAAGATGGGCTACGCCCTGGCGCAAGCGGCGGTGGATGCCGGCGCAACAACCACCCTGGTAAGTGGCCCGGTTAGTTTGACGCCACCAGAGCATGTGCGATGCCTCCGGGTGGAGAGCGCCGGGGAAATGCTGGAAAAATGCCTTGAACTGGTGCCCGAATGCGACATTTTTATCGCCTGCGCCGCGGTGGCGGATTACCGCCCTGCGGCAATAGAACAGCAAAAAATCAAGAAAGGCCCGGAGCAGGTCACCCTGCACCTGGTCCGCAACTCCGACATCGTGGCGGTAGTGGCTGCCGGTGACAACAGTCCCTTTACCGTCGGCTTCGCCGCAGAAACCAATGATGTGCTGAACTATGCCAGAGACAAAATGCAGCGCAAGGGTTTGGATATGATCGTCGCTAACGACGTTTCAGACCCGTCCATCGGTTTCAATAGCGACCACAATGAAGCCACCGTGCTGTGGCGCGACGGTGAACAGGTGCTGGCACGTTCGAGCAAAAGCACCATCGCGCGGCAAATCGTAGAGCTGATCGCCGTTGCAAATAAAGGAGGTATGTGCGTTTAAGTCAATGGCGCGACGTAATATCATTGATTAACTCACTAGCAAACTGATTGTTCGGATGCTGAAACTGAAAAAAAATAAAAAAGCTGCCCCCGAAACGGACAAGAAACACACGCCCGTCAGAACTCCCCGGGGCATCACTGCCAAGGGCAATGCCCTGCAAAAGCTTGTTGGCGTGGCACTGCTGGTTGTCCTGGTTCCCATCACACTGGGGTTCAGTTACCTGATCGTGCTGCACGAACCGGCCGTGCAGAGCCAGCAAATCGATCGTGTGGCCTCTGCCTTCGCCACTCAGCAAGCGACCAATATGCACCGGTTATTCTCCCGCCTGAAAGATCGCTTACAAGGTGCTGCCCAGTCACCCCTAGCCCTGTCGGCGATCGCCAGTCAATCTAAAGATGATATCGGTCTGGTGGAACAGGCCATGCTTGACCACTTCCCCGAGGTGATCAGCCTGAGAATCCTCCCCATAGGCGATATGGGCACCGCGAACTTTGAGGGGGGCAACCAGGGCTTGCGCAATCACATTGAAGTGGATCTGGTGCGCCGCACCGGCGCCGGGGAGCAACCCCAGCCCGAGGCCTACAAGTTCGAGAATCAATGGCTGACCTCCATGGCGGAGCGGGTAGATCACCCGCGAATCGCTGATCGGCTGGCGGTCATCATCGTAACAATCGACAACGAGCAAATATCAAAGCAGCTCAAATCACTGGATACCGGGACCGGCAAATTCGCCCTGGAGCAACAGTACACCAGCTCCACTGGCGTTGGTCGCACGGATGTTGTCGCTTTTAGCGGCAGCGGCGATGCCGCGCTGTTCACCCGCTACGCTGACATCCCGGACACCCCCTGGCGCGTCTCCTTCACCCCCTCCCGGGCACTTTTGAGTAAGCTTACCACCAGTCACTTACCGCTGTTCGTGGTGATGGCGCTGTCTGTCCTGGCGGCGATCGTCGCGGCGGCCATCATATTAATCCTGTTTCCGCAGAGGCTGGATTCTGAGATAAAAAAGGTCATCTCAGCGGCGAATCACAAATCCTCGCAGGAGCTGGCCATTCCCGAACTGGTCGCCATCGCCAAACAGCTACGCCGTGCCACCCTGCGCACTCTGCGCCAGAGCGATGCAAGCCCGACGGAAATACCTCAGGCCGAGGTAGAAGTGCTCGAGTCACAGGGCACCGACCTGACCAATCCGATGTTCCAGTCAGGGAGCATTCTCGATATCGAGGAAGAGGTGTTGGAGTTGGATCTCGCGGCGGCGGACGACCATGCCGCATCGGATTCGGCTGGTGTAGAGGGGTTTCCGGAACATATCTTTCGCGCCTATGACATTCGCGGTAATGCGCAGACCGAGCTTTCCGACGAGTTGGTAAGCGGCATCGCCCGGGCCATCGGCTCGATCGCAGGGGAGATGGATGAACAGACACTGATCGTAGGTTGTGACGGCAGGACCTCCAGCCCCCGTATCAGGTCAGCATTGATCAGGGGGTTGATGGAGACCGGCAGGGATGTGATCGACATCGGTATGGTACCCACCCCCCTGCTCTACTTCGCCACCCGACACCTGAGCTGCAAATCCGGTGTCATGATTACCGGCAGCCACAATCCCCCCCATGACAATGGCCTGAAGATCGTGCTGAACCAGCAGACTATCGCTGCCGGGGGTATTCAGCAGGTCCGCGAGCGGATGATAGACGGCGAGTTCAGCACGGGTAACGGGCGGATGATTCGCGAGGATATCGTGCCCGCCTACATGGAAGAGGTGTTGCACGATATCGCCATCGCAATCCCCCTGAAAATTGTAATCGACGCCGCTAACGGTGCCACCGGCGGAATCGCTCCCCGCTTGTTTGAAGAGCTCGGCTGCGAGGTCGTGCCCCTGTACTGTGACGTGGACGGCACCTTCCCCAACCACCCACCGGATACCAGCAACGAGGACAACCTGGCGGACCTGATTCGTGTGGTGCAGGAGCAGGAAGCCGATTTCGGTGTCGCCTTCGATGGCGACGGTGACCGGCTGGCCGTGGTTACCTCCAATGGCCATATCGTGCGCTCGGACGTACTACTGATGATCTACGCCCAGGATGTGGTAGCGCGCAACCCTGGCGCGGACGTGGTGTTTGACGTTAAGTGCAGCCGCAACCTGACCGAGCTGATTACCCGGCACGGCGGCCGCCCTGTGTTGTGGAAAACGGGCCACGCCTTTATGAAGGAGAAAATGGCAGAAACCGGCGCGCTGCTCGGTGGCGAGTTCTCAGGCCACATGTTCTTCGGCGAGCGCTGGTACAGTTTTGACGATGGCATGTATGCCGCGGCCCGCCTGGCTGAAATCCTCAGTACCCACGGCGACAGTCTCGATGACGCCATTGCCGATTTGCCCACCAGCATCAACACGCCGGAAATTATTATCCCGGTGGCAGAACAGGATAAATTTGACCTGATCGAAAAAATAGTCAACAACGTCGACTTTCCCTCCGGTAAGGTAAACACCATGGACGGTATAAGAGTAGACTTCTCCGATGGTTGGGGCCTGATCAGGGCGTCCAATACGAGCGCGGCGCTAACCGCGCGCTTTGAAGCTGACACCGAGGAACACCTCGAGCTCATCAAAGCAGAATTCCGCGCCCAGATAGCGTTGGTTAAACCCGACCTTGAACTGAATTTTTAGGTTATAGCTATGTCTCTAGATCGCGAAGCAGCCCTCAATATCGCCCAGGTTCTGACGGAGGCCCTGCCCTATATTCAGCGCTTCACCGGCAAAACCATTGTGGTGAAGTTTGGCGGCAATGCCATGGTTGACCCGCTACTGCACGAGAGCTTCGCCAGGGATGTGGTGCTGATGAAACTGGTGGGAATGAACCCTGTGGTGGTGCATGGCGGCGGACCACAGATTGGCGCTCTATTGGAAAAACTCAACATTCAAACCGAGTTTGTCAACGGTATGCGCGTAACTGATGCCCAGACCATGGATGTGGTCGAGATGGTGCTGGGCGGCAGCGTCAATAAGGGAATTGTGGCGTCCATCAATCGCAATGGCGGTAAGGCGATAGGCGTGACAGGAAAGGACGGTCAGCTAATCAGGGCACATAAGCTCAAGGTGAGCCGTTACAGCCCCGAGCTCGATGCCCCTGAAATTGTAGATATCGGACACGTGGGTGAAGTCGACCAGATCGATACCGAGGTGCTTGATGTCATTCTGGGGAGTCATTTCATACCCGTTATCGCACCCATTGGGGTGGGTAAAGACGGCAGTACTTACAACATCAACGCTGACCTGGTGGCCGGCAAACTGGCCCAGGTCATGCGAGCAGAGAAGTTGATGTTGCTGACCAATGTCGCCGGGCTGCTGGACAAGAACGGGGAGATTCTCACCGGCCTGAGCACCGGCCAGGTTGATGCGCTAATTGCAGACGGAACCATCAGCGGAGGCATGCTGCCGAAAATCGATTGTGCCCTCGATGCGGTAAAATCCGGCGTGGCCAGCGCGCACATCATCGACGGCAGGGTGCCCCATGCGGTACTGCTGGAAACATTCACGGATGAGGGTATGGGCACTCTTATCACCAACAAACGCAGTTAATGTGCCTCGTCACCAGTGGCAGGGTACATTAACTGGCAATAAAACGAAAAAAAGCGGCCCAGAGCGGCTAGACTTATTGCAGGCACGACAGGTAATCGCTAGCATTACCGGTAACGCGACTCGATATGGACCGCCATGCCTCCCAGAAAATCCCAACGGCGCCAGCAGATCCTGGAAGCCCTGGCTCAAATGCTGGAGGCCGGTCCCGGCAACCGTATCACCACGGCCGGCCTTGCCAGGCAGGTAGGTGTATCTGAAGCGGCGCTGTATCGCCATTTTCCCAGCAAGGCGAAAATGTTCGAAGGTCTCATCGAGTTCATCGAAGACACGCTGTTCACCCGCATCAATATCATCCTGACCGAGGAACAAACTGCCGCTCAACGCTGCGAAAAAATGTTGGTGCTGCTGCTGGCCTTCGCCGAACGCAACCCCGGAATTACCCGCATACTGACCGGCGATGCCCTGGCCGGAGAATCAGAACGCCTGCACCAGCGCGTTGCGCAACTATTTGACCGCTTCGAAACCCAGCTGAAGCAGGTCATCAGGGAAGCCGAAATGCGTGAAGGGCTCAGGCCGGTGATCGCCCTGCCGGCGGCTGCCAACCTGTTGATGTCTGCGGCGGAGGGACGTATTTCCCAATATGTGCGCAGCGAGTTCCAGCGTTCGCCTACTACGGACTGGGCGCAGCAGTGGGATCTTTTGATAAGCGGGTTTTTTCGAGATGCGGTTGCCCGACCTGTACCCGGGCAGGCCGGCACCCTCGTAAGTTAAACACAAGGGTATTAAGTGACTCTCGTCACTCATAATGTCACATTCAGCGAGGGTCCCCGGACTGCCTTTTCGCGGCCGCCGGATCCTGGGCCAGGTGTACGCGCCGCAACTCCACCACATCCAGTAACAATCCAAAGCGCTCGATGTCCCTCTGGTAGGCGGCGGCCACCTCCTCGATTTCCCGCTCTCGATCGACAATCGCCCGGTCGGTGGCGCCTATTTCACCCTGCAGGTCTTCGATAACGCTGAGTTGGGTCATATCAACCTGCTGGCCACTGCGCTCCAGGTCTGCAGCCTGTATCTGGTAGTTTTCCACTTGTTGCTTGAGAGAGCGCCTGTTGCTCTTAAGGATACTCACTCTGATACGGAAATCGCGCAGGGCGCGCTCCCGGGCAGCCTCGATATCGGCGATCGTGCTGTAGCGTAGTAACAGGGACTCATCCCATTTACGCAGTCGCTCTTCTTCAGCCGCAGCCAACTCGTCCAGCTTTTGCTGGGCATCCATGACATCTCTCTCGCCTTCGGTAAGCTCCCGAGGCACGACCCTGATGACAGTGCCTTTATTATTTAGAACCTCGTAACCCCCGGCGATATATTCCGCCGGCACCCGGTAATCCACCACCACATTGCCCTCGGCGTTGTAATAACGGTAGAGCTCACGGGAGTGGGCAGCAGGGGCGAGGCCCAGCAGCATGATTGAAATGAGTAGGGTGTGAATTGTAGAAGTCCGGTTCACCATACGCCCAATATAGGACTTGCGGCGATCTAGTACAAGTCAGACACCGTAGCGCTCTCGATAGTCCTTCATGCGGGCCAGCACATCCACATAATCACTATCAGAATTTTCAAGGTAATCAATAAGGTGGCCCATATTGATGATGCTGAGTACCGGCACCTGGCAGGCCCGCTCCACTTCCTGGATGGCGGACAGTGCTCCCGCTCCCCGTTCCTGGCGATTGAGCCCTATAACCACCCCCGCCAGCTCCGCACCGGCCTCGGCGATCATGGCAATGACCTCGCGCACCGCCGTACCGGCGGTAATCACATCATCAATGACCAGTACTCGCCCCTCCAGCGGAGCTCCCACCAACATGCCGCCCTCACCATGTGCCTTGGCTTCCTTGCGGTTGTAGGCAAAGGGGGTATCAAGCCCGTGGTGATCTGCCAGCGCGACAACGGTGGCCGCCGCCAGTGGTATGCCCTTGTAAGCTGGCCCCAGCAGCACATCGAATTGCACTGCGGACTCCACTATTGCCTGGGCGTAACAGCGCCCCAGGGCGGCCAGAGCCCGACCGCTTGAAAACGACCCGGCATTGAAGAAATAAGGACTGATACGGCCCGATTTGAGAGTAAACTCTCCAAATTTCAATACCTTACATTGCCGAGCGAGCTCGATGAATTCGGTCTGGTAGGCTTGCATGGGGCATGTGATCCTTAAACGAGGCTTTGTATTTTCTACTTTCCGCTATACAATGCACGGTTCTACTATAGACCACTCGCTACTGACAAAATCTGCCCTGAAGGCGCAATAATCAGTAGTGGCGAGATCTGCAGTGTTTCAAAATCGTAATTTTTGTCTGGGCGCCTCTTATACCAGAGACAGTCCCGCAATATATGCAGGGTATTCTGCCAGCACACGCTTGGCAGCATACACGCTCTCATAGCAAGGGGCTAGAAATGAGGATCATCAGTTTCAGTGCTGATGGCATTAAAAACGCCGCAGAAAAAGGATTCTATGCCTGGCTGAAAGAACAGGACGCAGATTTCATCTGCATTCAGGATCTACAGTGCTCGGAATACGATTTACAGGACAACATTTTCTTCCCGGAAGACTACAACGCCTACTTTTTTGACGACATCGATGGCAAAGCCAACGGCGTGGCTATTTATTGCCGGCAATTGCCCAAGGCCATTATGACCGGCCTGGGTTTCGCCGATTTCGATATGGAAGGCCGCTATATCCAGGCGGATTACGAAAACCTCAGCGTGGCCTGTTTGTTAGCCCCCCGGGCTGAGCAGGACAAAGCCGAGCAGCAGAGCCGCAAAAACGAATTTTATTCGCTTTTTGGTAACCACCTGCAGAAGGTTCGCAATAAACGCCGGGAGTTCATCATCTGCGGCAACTGGCAAATCGCCCACACTGCAGGGGACGTTCAGGATACCGAGAGCAACAGCACCACCTCCGGCTTTCTGGCTGAGGAACGCCAGTGGATGAGCGAACTATTGGAGTCGGGGTATGTTGACGCATTCCGGGAAATCAACTCAGACCAGGACGAGTTCAGCTGGTGGCCCGGTGGCGAGCGCGACAAAAATGGTTGGCGCACGGACTTCCACATCGTATCCCGGGGCCTGAAGTACGCCATCGATTACGGCGCGATATACAAGAGCAAGGTGTTTTCCAGCCATGCACCGGTCATCATGGATTACGATATCGAGCTGTAGGGAAATAAAGGGGCAATCAGAAGGAAAGTGCCTCCTTTTGCCTGGCGATCAAGCTGTTTATGCCTTCTGCAGCCAGATCCAGCATGCCATCGAGTTCCTCCCGGGCAAATGGCGCGCCCTCTGCCGTACCCTGGACCTCAATGAAGCCCCCTGACTCCCCCATGATGACGTTCATATCCGTATCCGCGGCGGAATCCTCCGGATAATCCAGGTCCAGCACCGGAACACCCTGGTATATACCCACGGATACGGAGGCAATCATCTGTAGCAGGGGCTCCCCCTGTAGCACTTTCTCCCGTTGCAAATAACCTATCGCGTCCACCAGTGCCACACAGGCACCGGTGATGGCCGCCGTGCGGGTACCGCCATCTGCCTGGATCACGTCACAATCGATGGTTATCGTATTCTCACCCAGCATGGAAAGGTCCAGCGCCGCCCGCAGGGAACGACCGATCAATCGCTGGATTTCCACCGTGCGTCCACCCTGTTTGCCGCGGCTGGCCTCCCGGCCCATGCGCGTTCCGGTGGAGCGCGGCAGCATGCCGTATTCCGCGGTAACCCAACCTCGCCCCTGGCCTCGCATAAAGCGGGGCACGCCCTTTTCTGCAGAAGCGGTACATATCACCTTGGTATCACCGAAACAGACCAACACCGACCCCTCCGCATGGCAGGTAAAATTGCGGGTGATGCTGATATCTCTCAGTTGTGCAGGTGTGCGGCCACTGGGTCGTTGCATGGAACTACTCCGTACTGTGTCAATATGAGTGACGAGTACGCTAGTATACGCCAATAACAAACTGCTACACTCAGCGCCCTTCAGCACATGGCAAGGACTCGCAGCGAAACCTATGATCCACAGCATGACCTCCTTTGCCCGTGAGAGCGCGACCACCGACCAGGGTGTCCTGACTGTGGAATTGCGTTCCGTCAACCACCGCTATCTGGACTGCAGCTTCAAACTACCTGACACCCTGCGTTTACTGGAACCGCGGTTGCGCGAGCAGGCAGGCAAAGTACTGGCCAGAGGCAAGCTGGACTGCATGATTCGCCTGCAGGCACACCCGACAAACAGCGGCGAGTTGCAGGTCAATACCGAGCAGTTGCACAAGCTTCTGGCGGCCACGCAAATTATCAAGGAGCAGATGGGTGATGCCAGCCCCATCAGTCCCCTGGAGATTTTGCAGTTCCCGGGGATCTACAGTGCACGGGAGCAGTCCGACGAGGCATTACAGAAGGATGCCCGAGCACTGTTTGGCAGGGCTCTGGATAACATGACCCAAAACCGGCGCCGGGAAGGGGACAAGCTGGCCAGTCTGGTGCTGGACCGTCTGCAACAGGTTGAGTCCCAGGTGACCGCCACCCATGAGCTTTTGCCCGCATTGATGCAGCGGCAACGAGACCGGATCACCGCGCGTATCGCGGACCTGAGAATCGAGGTCGATCACAATCGGCTGGAGCAGGAGCTGGTATATATGGCACAGAAGGCCGATGTAGACGAGGAGTTGGACCGCCTGGATGCTCATGTGAGTGAAGTGCGTCATACCCTGGAAAAAGGGGGCCCCTGCGGCCGGCGGCTGGACTTTCTCATGCAGGAGCTCAACCGGGAAGCCAACACCCTGTCATCCAAGTCAATTTCCAGCAATACGACCCAAAATGCAGTGGAGCTGAAGGTGTTGATCGAACAAATGCGAGAACAAATCCAGAATATCGAGTAACACGCCGGGCGGCCTCGCTCCGAACAGGAATAAAAATGACTAGCACCGGAATACTTTACACGGTATCGGCCCCTTCGGGCGCCGGAAAAACCAGCCTGGTAAATGCCCTGATCCAGCGCTGCCAGGATTTACGGGTTTCAGTATCCCATACCACCCGCCCTATGCGGCCGGGCGAGGAAGACGGAGTAAACTACCACTTTGTCGGCGAAGATAACTTTCTGGGCATGCTGGAAAAAGCCGAATTCCTGGAGCATGCCCGGGTGTTCGGCAATCTCTACGGCACTTACCGGGCCTGGGTGGAGCAACAACTAGAGGCCGGCACCGACGTTATCCTGGAAATCGACTGGCAGGGCGCACAACAGGTCAAACGCCTGCTGAGTGAAACCCGCGCCATCTTTATTGTGCCGCCCTCACGGGAAATTCTGGAGCAACGACTGAATTTACGCGGCCAGGACGACGCGGCGACCATCGAAACCCGCATGGCCGAGGCGATGGAAGAGATGTCGCACTACACAGAGGCCGATTATCTGGTCGTCAACCACGACTTTGAGCGGGCACTGGGCGAACTCCAGGCCATCATTACCTGCCAGCGACTGCGCATAACCCGCCAGCGGGCCGCGCTGGGCGACATGTTGGCCAGCCTGCTCAGCTAGTGCTCCAATCACCTGATAAATCAGGATCAGAAGCGCAACGCAACTGATGACCTTTGGCGGCTCGCCCAAAGGGAGCTCCCAATTTGCCGGCTGCCCTGGCAGGGGATTATTCACGCTGGACGCGCCCCCTACCACTCGGGGTATAATTCAGGGTTCTTCCGGCACAGCCTTGCTGTCCGGCACTTGGTAGTGTTCCCTCGCCAGATCGTATGCAAGAGCATGCCGGCGAGTCACTCCAGTTCTATTAACCAGTGCCTACAACCCGGGTCATATTCGGGCGGCACACTCAGTATAGGAAGCATTTAGTAATGGCACGTGTAACCGTTGAAGATTGTCTGGAAAATGTCGCAAATCGCTTTGAACTGGTGATGGTAGCCAGCAAGCGGGCCCGGCAAATGGCCACCGGCGGTAAAGACCCCCTGGTACAGGAAGAGTCCGACAAGCCCACAGTTATTGCCCTGCGCGAAATCGCTGAAGGCCTGATCACCCCGGATATCCTCGCTCGCGAAGACGAACTGGACGCCGAGGAAGAATTGGCCGAAGTAATGGAGGCTAGCGAGGCCTTGTAGCCCCACCCCCGGGCATCTCTGGCAAGGATCACAGATCAGCGACATGCAAACCATTGATGCCCTCAACTCCACACTCCGCAGCTATCTCGACCCGGAACAAACCAACCACGTAAGACGCGCCTATTACTTCGCCGAGCAGGCCCACTTCGGTCAGTTGCGGCGCAGTGGTGAGCCCTACGTCACCCACCCCCTGGCGGTTGCCGGTATCCTCGCCGACATGCATATGGATCACCAGAGCCTGATGGCCGCCATGTTGCACGATGTTATCGAGGACACGGGGATTGAAAAATCCGCCATCGGCAACCAGTTCGGCCCGACTGTGGCAGAGCTGGTAGATGGCGTCAGCAAGCTGACTCAGATGGAGTTCGAGTCCAATGAGGAAAAGCAGGCGGAGAACTTCCAGAAGATGGCCCTGGCCATGGCGCGGGACATCAGGGTGATCCTGGTGAAGCTGGCTGATCGTTTGCACAACATGCGGACCCTGAGTGTACTGCACACCGAAAAGGCCAGGCGCATTGCACGGGAGACGCTGGAAATATATGCCCCCATCGCCATGCGGCTGGGCATGAACACCGTGCGCATGGAGTTCGAAGACCTGGGCTTCAGCGCCCTGTACCCCATGCGCGCCCGGCGCATCGACGCCGCCCTGCGCAACGCCCGCGGCCACCGCAAGGAGCTGGTAGAAAAGATCCGCCACCAGGTGGAGACAACCCTGGCGCAGGAAGGCCACGAAGTCGAAGTCGTGGGGCGTGAAAAACACCTCTACAGCATCTACAAGAAAATGAAGTCCAAACGGAAGGCCTTTTCTGAAATCATGGACATCTACGCCTTCCGTATTATCACCGATTCAGTGGATACCTGTTATCGGGTGCTGGGCAGTATCCACAGCCTGTACAAACCCGTGCCAGGCGAATTCAAGGACTACATCGCGATCCCCAAAGCCAACGGCTACCAGTCGCTGCACACGGTATTGATGGGCATGCACGGGGTTCCCATCGAGATCCAGATACGCACCAGGGAGATGGAGGAGATGGCCAACAAAGGCATCGCCGCTCATTGGTTGTATAAAAGCGACGGGCAATCTGCCAACGGCAGCCACGCCCGGGCCCGGCAATGGGTGCAGGGCTTACTGGAAATGCAGCAGCGAGCGGGTAACTCCCTGGAGTTTATCGAAAGCGTCAAGATTGACCTGTTCCCCGACGAGATCTATATATTCACTCCCAAGGGCAGAATTTTAGAACTGCCCAAGAGCGCAACTGCGGTGGACTTTGCCTACGCCGTGCATACAGATGTGGGCAATAGCTGTGTGGCCTGCCGTATCAACCGCCGCCTGGCGCCACTGTCAGAGCCCCTGCAAAGCGGCCAGACTGTGGAGATCCTCACCGCCCCCGGCGCACGCCCTAATCCATCCTGGTTCAACTACGCGGTAACTGCCAAAGCTCGCAGCAATATCCGCCATTTCCTCAAGCACCAGACCCGGGACGACTCCGTGGCGCTGGGGCGGCGGCTACTCGATAAAGCCCTGACCAGCTTTGACAACAGCCTGGACCAACTGCCGCAAGATAAGCTACAGGACTTCCTGTCACGCCAGCATTACGACCTGCTGGATGACCTGTTGGAAGAAATTGCCCGAGGCAACCGGCTCCCGGCCATCACCGCGCAACAATTGCTTGGGGAGATGGCGACGGACCAGTTAGAGCATAGCGGTGCCACCGCCCAACCGGTCGCAATTCGCGGCACTGAGGGCTTTATGGTCAGCTATGCCAAGTGCTGCCATCCGATCCCCGGTGATCCGATTGAAGGTTACCTCAGTGCCGAGAAAGGCGTGGTAGTACACCGCGAGAGCTGTAACAATCTCGGCGATATGCGAGAGAACAAAGAGCGGCTGGTGGCGCTGCGCTGGGCCGATGTGGTGGAGGGCGAGTATTCTATTGAGTTGCGTATCGAGGTGGAAAATCGTCGCGGTATGATTGCGGTCATCGCCACGCGTATCAACAGTATGGGCGTCAATATTGAAAAAATTTCCACCGACGACAAGGACTACCAATTCACCTATGTGAACCTGGAATTAGCGGTCCATAATCGGGTCCACCTGGCCCACATCATGAAACGCCTGCGCACCATCAACTATGTGCGCAAAGTCAGCAGAGTCAAAAATTAAGTAGCGGAGCCACACCCCCCGTCCATGACAGGAGAATAACGATGAGCAATCGCGCCGTCATATCGACACCCACTGCCCCCGAGGCTATCGGTCCCTATTCCCAGGCGATCAAGGTGGGCAATACGGTCTGGCTGTCAGGCCAGATACCTCTTATCCCCGGCAGCATGGAACTGGTCACCGGCGACATTGCGGACCAGGCAACCCGGGTGTTTAAAAACCTTGCTGCGGTGGCGGAGGCGGCGGGCGGCAGTATGAACAGTGCGGTCAAAATCAATATCTCGCTGACCAACCTGGAGCACTTCGGGGCAGTTAATGAGGTCATGGCCAGCTTTCTGCAAGAACCCTACCCGGCCAGGGCTTGTGTGCAAGTCGCCGCTCTACCCAGGGGTGTGGACATAGAAGTGGAAGCGATCCTGGCAATTTAGCGCCCGTCAGCAACAACACAAAACCACACAGGACAGAATTGATCTTCGTAATAGATTCTCCCTATGGTTACACTGTGTACTCCGTTGCCAAGGCTAAAACGAATCCGCTATGACACTAACAGAACTGCGCTATCTTGTGGCCCTGTCCGAAACCGGCCATTTTCGCAAGGCGGCGGAACAATGCAATGTCAGTCAGCCCACACTGAGTATCGCCATCAAAAAGCTGGAACAGGACCTGGGTATCAGCCTGTTCGAGCGCTCCCGCCACAAGGTCTCAGCCACACCCACGGGCGAGCGCATTGTCGAACAGGCCCAAACCGTATTACAGGAGGCCCAAAACCTGCTTAACCTGGCTGAGCTGGGCAAGGATCCGCTCGGCAGCGTACTCTCGGTCGGTGCGATTTATACGGTCGGACCCTACCTGTTTCCCACTCTGGTAACCCGTCTACAACAGGCGGCCCCGAAAATGCCTCTGTTTATCGAGGAGAGCTACACCTCCAGCTTGCGCGGTAAGCTCACCAGCGGGGAGCTGGATGCTATCTTTGTGGCGCTACCGTTTACGGAAACCGACGTCGTCACCCGCGCAGTCTATGACGAGCCCTTCGTGGTGCTGCTGCCGGAGGATCATCCCCTGTCGCAGGAAAAACGCATAGATCCGGCCGTACTGTCCGGGTACCGGGTGCTGCTTATGGGCGAAGGCCACTGCTTCAGGGACCAGGTGTTGGAAGCCTGTCCCGGGTTGCAACAGGCCGTCAGCGACAACTATGCACGAGGTAATGCCGTGGTGGAAGGCGGTTCACTGGAAACACTCAAACACATGGTGGCAAGCGGTCTGGGTATAACGGTGTTGCCAAAATCCGCAGCGGATGTGGCCACCTACGGGAAACACACTCTGGCAGTGCGCCCGTTTACCGAGCCGGCACCACAACGGACCATCGCATTGGCCTGGCGCGTGAGTTATCCGCGCCATCAGGCCATCGATATCCTCACCAACGCCATGCGGGAATAGACTTCGCATGGGCGGCATCGCGAGCCTCTCGGTACGCGAACTGCGTGGGGTGGGACCCAGGCTGGCAGAAAAACTGGCCGGCTATGGTGTGCACCAACTGGAAGACCTGCTGTTTCACCTGCCCCTGCGCTATCAGGATCGTACCCGTGTCACGCCGATCGCCGCGGCCAGGGACGGCGACGATGCGGTAATCGAGGGGGAGATCCGCGCCGCCGATGTGGCGTTTGGGCGCCGCCGCAGTCTGGTGGCGCGAATACAGGACGGCAGCGGCACCCTTACCCTGCGTTTTTTTCATTTTTCCGCCGCCCAGAAGAACAATCTGCAACCTGGCACCCGGCTGCGCTGTTTCGGTCAGATCCGACGCGGTGGCAGCGGTCTGGAAATGTATCACCCGGAGTATCGCCAACTGGAGCAGGGGGAGTCCCCGGTAGAGGAGGCTCTTACCCCCATTTACCCGACCACTGCCGGCATCAGTCAAAACCAGTGGCGTAAGCTATGCGGCCAGGCACTGGCCCACTTGCAACGGGCGCAACCGGATAATTTGTTGCCCGCCAATCACAGTTACCCCTACGACCTGGCCGGAGCCCTGGCTTACCTGCATGCCCCTCCACCGGATGCCTCCCAGCAACAATTGCGCGAGGGCAGGCATCCGGCGCAATTGTTGCTGGCATTAGAAGAACTGGTAGCCCACAACCTGTCCCTGCACCGCCTGCGCGAGCGGCAACAGCGGGAGGGCGCGCCGGCCCTGCCACTGGACAGGGAAAAACACAGCGCCTTTCTCGCTACCCTGCCCTTTGCTCCCACCGCCGCGCAACAACGAGTACTGGCAGAGATTGCCGCCGACCTGGGCAAACCTGTTCCCATGTTGCGCCTGGTGCAGGGCGATGTGGGCTCGGGCAAGACCCTGGTGGCCGCCGGCGCGGCCCTGCAGGCAATTGCCAACGGTTATCAGGTCGCCATTATGGCCCCGACGGAGATACTGGCGGAACAGCACCGGGCCAGTTTCTCCGTCTGGTTTGCGCCCATGGCCATCTCTATGGAATGGCTCAGTGGTCGCACCAAGGGCAAGAAACGCGAGGCCGCCCTGCGGCGTATTGCTACAGGGGAAGCCAGCCTGGTCATCGGCACCCACGCCTTGTTCCAGCACGATGTCGCTTTCTCCCGCCTCGGGCTGGTCATCGTCGATGAGCAACACCGCTTCGGCGTGCACCAACGACTGGCCCTTACCGAAAAAACAAACCCCGAACAGGGCCGGCCACACCAGCTGGTGATGACCGCCACTCCCATCCCACGCACCCTGTCCATGGTGGCCTACGCCGACCTGGACTGCTCGGTAATCGACGAATTGCCTCCGGGCAGGCGGGCCGTGACCACAGCGCTCATCGACAGCAATCGACGCGAGCAGGTAGTAGCCAGGGTCGCTGCAGCTTGTAGCGAGGGACGCCAAGCTTACTGGGTGTGCACCCTGATCGAGGAGAGCGATGCCCTGCAAGCACAGGCGGCAGAAGCCACGGCTGAAGAGCTGCGCCTGACACTACCACAGCTGGCCATCGGCCTGATCCACGGCAGGCTGAAAGCGGCCGAAAAAGAAGCGGTAATGGCCGCTTTTAAGTCCGGCGAACTGGCCTTGCTGGTGGCGACAACGGTCATCGAGGTGGGTGTGGACGTGCCCAATGCCAGCCTGATGATCATCGAGAACCCCGAGCGTCTCGGCCTGGCGCAACTGCACCAGCTGCGTGGGCGGGTGGGCCGCGGCAGTCAGGCCAGCCACTGTGTGTTGCTGTACCAAACCCCCTTGTCGGCCAATGGCAAACAACGCCTGGGTGCCCTGCGCGAGAGTTCTGATGGTTTTTACATCGCTGAAAAAGATCTCGAATTGCGCGGCCCCGGCGAGGTGTTGGGTACCCGCCAGACCGGGCTGATGGAATTCAGAATTGCCGAATTACCCGCGCATAATCACCTGCTGGATGAGGTGCAGGCCATTGCGAATCTTCTCCGTACACAGTATCCACAGCGAGTGGAGCCGTTGATTCAGCGCTGGACGGGAGCTAGTCAGCAGTTCGCCAAGGTTTGAAAGATGAGGGCCACTGAATATACGATTTATACAGGACACTACTAGAGAGAGAAGATGGCTTTCCAGCGCCGCTCCAATTCCTGCGCACCAATATCACCGAGGGTCTCGATATTTCTGTCGGGAATCTTGTCCGGGTCGGCAAAATCATCCAATGCGCGGCTCAACATATCTTCCCTGAGGAGATGAATAAGCGGATAGGGCGAGCGATTACTGTAATGGCTGGCGGCATTCTCGCTCTCTCCCTCAAAACGGTATCGGGGGTGAAAACTGGCCAATTGCACCAGACCCTCGAGGCCGGATTGCTGCAGCAATTCCTGCGCCTGGTCGAGAAACGCCAGATACTCTTCAAAGTCGGTTAGTGCATGGGGAAAGGCCAATAGGGTGGTCGCAACTTCCTGCTCAGTGCTACCTTGCAACAAATCCAGCTCCAGCAGGAATGCACGACGCAAGGCCGCCGGGGCGGTGTCCTCACAAATCGCAATACGCAGGTTTTTCGCCCCCAGCAGGGGGCGTGCGAAGGGGCACAGATTCAGGCCGACGACAAATTCAGCCAGCCATGCCCGGATATGCTGTTCAGCGTTAGACACCGGCGGGACCGACTTTGGCACCTCCCAGCATCAGGGCATGATGGCCGGCAGTTCTTGCTGTAACGCCATTTTCTCCCGGGTGGCATCGCCGGTGAGGGCGAACCCCAACAGCTTGCCACTGCCATCACGGAATACTGCCTTGACGTTGCCACCATCCGCCTCGATAGTCCAGTCGCCCTCGGCGCCAGGGGCCAGCGGTGCAACCACCACCGGGCAGGCCGGCGTTTTGATGGTAACCGGCATGGCCGGATAGCTCACCTCGGTAGGCTCCCCCGCCAGAGTCTTGCCCAGGGCGCGAGCCGCCGCCATCAACGGCGCCACATAGACCAGCACGTGTCCGTTGACCTCGGCGCAATCGCCCATGGCGTAAACATTGGGGGCACTTGTTTCCAACAGGCGATTGGTGACAATGCCCCGGTTGGTTTCAAGACCTGAAATGCGAGCCAATTCTGTGCGGGGCCGCACGCCGACAGCTGACAGCACCAGATCGACGGCAATGCTTTCGCCATTGTTGAGACTGACCACCACACCTTTGTCGGCCTTGTTCACAGCGGTGACCAGGGGGCCGAAATGGAAGGTCGCACCCTGCGCCTCCAAGGCGGCCTGTACCGCCTTGCCCGCCGCCTCCGGCAGCAGTGTAGGCAGGCAGTACGCCAGGGGGTCGACGGCTTCTACTTCAAAACCACCGTTGATCAGGTCGTTAGTGTACTCACAGCCAACAAGCCCGCCACCGATGATACAAACCTTCTTCACATCGTTCTTTTTCACCGCGGTACGAAAGTCAGCGTAATCGAGCAGGTCATTCACCGAATAAACCATTTCCAGGCCATTGCCCTCGATAGGGGGACGGATAACCTCGGCCCCCACCGCCAATACCAACTTACCGTAGTGGATGGCGGTTTGGGCATCGCCCACCTTGATCAATTGCCGGGCGATATCTATCTCGTTGACTTTGGTCATGGTCCATACGCTGGCCTTGAGTAAGCGCGCCATATTGCCCGCATCCAACTGCGCCAGGTCATCCGCCGAGTGATCCTTGGTGTAGCCGGTAGATAACATGGGCTTGGAATAGGAGCGTCCATCATCGGAAGTAATCAGGATAAGCGGTGTTTCGCTGTCGTGTTTGCGAAATTCCCTGGCCAGCCCGTAACCGGAGAGCCCGGTACCCAGGATAACCACCGGCGCGTGCACTTTGTCGGCTACTGGCTCCTCGTGATGAGGCGTATCGTCTGCCGGCGCCTCCTCCACTAGTTCGAAGTCTTCCTTGCCCACGCCGCAGTCGGGGCACAGCCAATCTTCCGGGACATCTTCCCACTTGGTACCCGGCGCGATACCGTCATCCGGCCAACCTTCCTTCTCGTCATAGATCAGGCCGCAGACAATGCATACCCACTTGCTCATATCGTTACTCACTCTTTCGCAATTGCTTGAAACACACCGGCCAGACCCTGTCGAACGCACTGTACGAGTCCGGGATGGTGGACAAAATTCGAGACGAAACACTATAGGGTTGTGCGAAAATTGTGCAAGGGTTTTCTCCCGCCAACAGGTTGCCGGTTTGCAAGCGGCCTGGCCATACCGGTACAAGTACAACGCAATGTCGTATCATTTGCGATTGCCCCTGGCGGCTCACTGAATGTTACAATGTGGGCAGCGAGGTGTTAGTGCCCTCGCCACCTGTTCGAAGGACACCGGACCATTGCCCTATCCCCACATCCATCCTCGCATTGAAGCCGAGCCCCGCTGGCGACCGATGGCACGATACAGCAGCGCTGAACTGCCGCAGGATTATCGCAGCTGGTTAATCGATGACGGCTCCCTGACCGGTCGACTGATCGAGTCAGGTCGCGGGGAATTTCGGGTACAGCGCCTGTACCAGGGCTGGCAAGTGCCGCTGCCCTCGGAGTGCAAACTGCTGTCCCTCCCCCACCGGCAAGTGTCCCTGGTGCGTGAAGTCGCACTGCTGCTGGCGGATCGCCCCGTGGTTTTTGCCCGCAGTGTATTCCCTGTTTCCAGCCTGTCCGGCAGCCTCGCCCACCTGCGGCGGCTACAGAACACGTCCCTGGGTGCCATTCTGTTCCGGCATCCGGGCATGCATCGCTGCCCCTTTGAGCTGGTGCGGATGCCGGGGAACAGCGACTACCTGCCCCTTGCTCTGCAGCAGGCGGAGCCGGCCTGGGGCCGCCGTTCCCGCTTCGAAATTGCGGGCAAGAGACTGATGGTGAGCGAGGTTTTCCTGCAACAATTTACCCCCTGGACAGCCACATTGTCGGTACACCGCACACAGCGGGGCAAGGTCAGCGCTGCAATTGTGCCGCCAACACAGTAAGCTTGGACGTTTCCGCCCGTTGCAAAAGAAAGCCCATGGTCACCACCTCCAAAATTGCGGCGTTACTGCAACTGATCCGCTTCGACAAGCCGATCGGCACCCTGCTGCTACTGTGGCCCACACTGTGGGCCCTGTGGATCGCCGCGGGCGGCGTGCCGGATTACGACCTGTTGGCCATCTTTATCATCGGCACCTTTCTTACCCGCTCCGCAGGCTGCATCATCAACGACCTGGCTGACCGGAATATGGACGGGGCCGTGGCGCGCACCAACACAAGACCCCTGGTAACAGGCACAGTCACGCAGAGAGAGGCCATGCTCCTGTTTGTAAGCCTGCTGCTGCTGGCCTTCTCGCTGGTATTGTTCACCAACACCCTGACCATTACCCTGTCTCTGGTCGCGGTGGCGCTGGCCTCCAGCTATCCTTTTATGAAGCGTTACACGCACTTGCCGCAAATAGTACTGGGCGCGGCCTTCTCCTGGGGCATACCCATGGCCTTCGCCGCCCAGCGCAATGAACTGCCAGCCGCTCTCTGGCTGTTGTACCTGGGCAACCTGTTATGGACCATGGCTTACGATACCAAATACGCCATGGTGGACCGGGACGATGACATCAGGGTAGGCATCAAATCCACCGCCATCCTGTTTGGCGAACACGACCGCCTGATGGTTGCTGTTCTACAATTGTTATGCTTGGTAAGCCTTTACCTGGCCGGGCAGGCATTTGGCCTGGGTCTGTACTACAACACCTCCCTGGTCGTGGCCGCCACCCTGTTTGGCTATCACCTCTACCTGATCAGGGACCGCCAGCCCAAGGCCTGTTTCAAGGCCTTTCTACACAACAACTGGGTAGGAATGGTGATATTCGCAGGTGTAGCGCTGGACTATATGGCCGGTGGAGCCTGACATGACTATGCAACCCGCCGCCGAGCAGACGGAGTTTACCGTCGAGTTCCTGACCAGCATGGATCAGATTACCGCAATGCAATGGAATGCTATAGCAGGTGTGGATTACCCTTTTTTGCGTCACGAGTTTCTGTATGGCCTGGAAAAGACCGGGTGCACTACGGCAGAGACTGGCTGGCAACCTTGCCACGCTGTGCTGCGCCGGGGGGACAGCCGGGTCGCGGTGATGCCCCTCTATCTCAAATCCCATTCCTACGGCGAATATGTATTTGACTGGTCCTGGGCTGATGCCTGGCAACGCAGTGGCCTGGATTACTACCCCAAACTGGTGACCGCAATACCCTTTACCCCCGCTACCGGGCCCCGTCTATGCACCGCGCCCGGACTGGACACAGCCCAGGGTTATGGCGTCATGCTACAGGGTATAACCAAGTTGGCGCGGCAGCGGGATATTTCTTCCTGGCACCTGTTGTTTCCCGAGAAGGGCGCCACCGGGGAGTTATTGCGAGCAGGGTTATACCGCCGCACTGCCACCCAGTTCCACTGGTTCAACGACGGTTATGGCTCATTTGATAATTTTCTGGCCACGTTTAACAGTCGCAAACGCAAGACCCTTAGAAGGGAGCGCAAACGGGTCGAAGAACAGGGACTGGAGCTCAGAACCCTGACCGGCGCCGATATCGGGGAACAGGAGTGGCGACAGTTCTACCGCTTTTATCAGCTGACCTACGCCAAGCGCAGCGGTCACAGCGGCTACCTCACCCGGGATTTTTTCCTGGAAACCGCCGCCGGCATGGGTGACCAGGTGGTGATGGTGCTGGCCTACCTCAATGCACAAGCCGTAGCCGGCGCTCTCTATTTCCGCTCCAGCGATACCCTGTACGGGCGTTATTGGGGGTGCGAGCGGGAGTTTGATTGCCTGCACTTCGAGGCTTGCTACTATCAGGGTATCGAGTATTGCATCGAGCACAAGCTGGCGCGCTTTGATCCGGGGGCCCAGGGAGAGCACAAGATCCAACGTGGCTTTCGCCCGGTGAAAACGTATTCCAACCACTGGATTGCCGACCCGCAGCTTGCGGCAGCCGTGGGTGATTTCACCCGGCGTGAAGAACGCGATACCGAGGTCTACATCGGGCAAGCCGCTACCCTGTTACCGTACCGGGAGGGTTGAAGGCGAAGGCTATCCCCTCACACTTCCACTGCGTCATTAATCACTTGCCAACCTGTTTCGCCCATACCAGCAGGCGGTTATTCGCGGGCATTTCATAATCGCCCTGCAGCTCAAACCCCGCATCCGCGGCCAGGTGGTCCACATCCTCGAAATGGCGTATCGCACTGTCCGCAGACTGCTGCGCCAGCCACCGGTCAAAACGGGCATTGCCGTCGCTGGTGTAGCGGCCGTGGTAGTTGAAGGGGCCGTACACGGCGAGTACGACATCATCTCCCGCGGAGTTGCCAAGTGTTGCAAAGAGTTTCTCCACCGCGGAAAAAGCCATTATGTGCAAACTGTTGGCACTGAATAGCGCATCGGGGATGTCCACCGGCCAGGGCTCGTCGCACACATCCAGCGCCCGTTCAGGCAATAGGTTGTCTCCGGCATAGGCGGCGCAGCGCGCGTGTAATACCGGCATGTTCTCTGGCAGTTCAGTCGGTAGCCACGCCAACCAGGGCATATTGGTGGCAAAGTGGCAGGCATGCTGGCCGGTGCCGGCGGCTATTTCAAGTACCTGCCGCCTGTCGGCGAAGACCCGGGTGAGAACGTCGAGAATCCAGGATTTATTGTTTTCACAGGCTTGGCAAAAAGGCAGCGTGTCCATGGCGGCTCTCGCGGTACGGCCCTACCCGGCCGAGGGTGGAACATCCCGGGTAAACACCAATTCCCGGGCGGAGGACTCGGCCTTGTTATAGCGGTAACCATCCGTTTTAAATTTTCGCATACCATCGGGCTCGTTCAGTTCGTTTTCGATGATAAATCGGGTCATCTGCCCCCTGGCCTTCTTGGCATAGAAACTGATGATCTTGTATTTTTCGCCCTTGAGGTCCTTGAATATCGGCGTGATGATGTCGGCATCCAGTTGCCTGGCTTGTACCGACTTGAAATACTCGTTGGAAGCGAGATTCACCAGCACTTTTGAACCGGACTTCTTCAGTTGGCTATTGAGCGCCTCCCTGATGGAATCCCCCCAGAACTCGTACAGGTTGCTGCCACCGCGGTTGGCGAATTTCAGTCCCATCTCCAGGCGGTAGGGTTGCATCAGATCCAGTGGGCGCAGCAGCCCGTACAGGCCGGACAGGATACGCAAATGCTTCTGGCAAAAATTGAGTTGTGGCGCGCTCAGGGTGTTTGCGTCCAGCCCGGTATAGACATCACCCTTGAACGCCAGCAGGGACTGCTTGGCGTTGTCCAGATTAAAGGGCAGCCCCCAGTTCATAAAACGCTGGTGATTGAGCTCGGCGATGTTTTCACTCACACCCATCAACTGCCGAATATCATCGGGACTGAGCGCGCGCGCATCTTCAACCAGCTCCGCGGAGCGTTCGATAAACTGGGGCTGGGTTGCCTTGCGCGTGGTGGGTGGGGTATCGAAATCCAGCGTCTTTGCCGGGGAAATGACAGTCAACATCTGCTTGGGTCCGTATCGGGAAGGATGAGGCAGAATAACTTTTCACCTCATGGATTGGGCTATGATACCCTGCCCTTCAATAATCAAAAAGACTTATCCGCCATGCCCGCCCTGCACGCCTGTGTGCATTACATTGATGCATTTACCGACCGCAGCGGCCGCTTGCTGGCCTGGCTGGCCCTCAGCATGGCGCTGGTCACGGCACTGATCGTGGTGTTGCGCTACGGCTTCAATATCGGCTCCATCATGGCACAGGAAGCGGTGATCTACATGCATGGCAGCCTGTTCATGCTGGGCACTGCCTATGCGCTGAAAACCGGTGCCCATGTGCGGGTGGACATTTTTTACCGCAGCTTCAGCCCGCGTGCACAGGCCTGGGTAAACAGCCTGGGGAGCATCGTGTTCCTGTTACCTCTGTGCGCTTTCATCTGTTTTGTCAGTTGGAATTACGTGGCCGAGTCCTGGACGATACGTGAGATATCTCCTGAGCCCGGGGGCATACCCGCCGTATTCCTGCTGAAAAGCCTGATTCCCCTGATGGCGTTCAATCTCTTTTTGCAGGGCCTGGCCGAAACCCTGCGCAGTGCTCTGGTACTGGTAGAGGAACAGCCCGATGGCTGAATATATTTCTTTCTACATGTTCCTGGCAGTGTGCCTGTTGCTGATGCTGGGCTACCCCGTGGCCTTCACCCTGGCGGGTACCGCACTGGCTTTCGCCGCGGGAGGAATTCTGGCCGGCAGCTTCGACGCCGACTTCCTGGCCGCCTTACCCGGCCGCATGTTTGGCACCATCAGCAACACCACCCTTATCGCGGTACCCCTGTTCATTCTGATGGGAGTGATCCTGGAAAAGTCCCAGGTGGCGGAGGAATTACTGGGCAGCATGGCCAAGCTGTTTGGTGGACTGCGGGGCGGACTGGGTATCTCGGTGGTGGTGGTCGGTATGTTGCTGGCCGCCAGCACCGGTATTGTCGGGGCCACGGTAGTCACTATGGGGCTATTATCCCTGCCCAGCATGCTGCGTTCCGGTTACAGCCCGTCTCTGGCCACGGGCACTATCTGCGCTACCGGCACTCTCGGACAAATCATCCCTCCGTCCATCGCCCTGGTACTGCTGGGCGACATCCTGTCCAACGCCTACCAGAAAGCCCAGTTGAGCATGAATATTTTCAATCCCGAGACAGTCTCAGTGGGCGACCTGTTTATCGGCGCTGTGCTACCGGGCCTGGCACTGGTGGCAATGTACATTCTTTACCTGCTGATCTACGCCCGCTTCAAGCCAGAGTCCGCCCCCGCCGCGATCGGTGAACGCGTCAGCATCGGGGAGATATTAAAGGGCCTGCTGCCACCCCTTACCCTCATTCTGATCGTGCTGGGCTCCATTCTGGCCGGTGCGGCCACGCCTACCGAGGCCGCCGGTATCGGCGCAGTCGGCGCCCTGATTCTGGCATTGCTCAAGGGCCAGATGGACCTGAAGCGGCTCAGGGAAGTGGTGACCAATACCATGGAAGTCACCTGCATGGTATTTATGATCCTGATTGGCGCCGCCGTTTTTTCCCTGGTATTTCGTGGCTTTGGCGGGGAAGAACTCATCCATCATTTTTTCCAGGGGCTGCCGGGCGGCGTCATGACCGCGACACTGTTCGTCATGTTGTCGATCTTCCTGTTGGGCTTCATCCTGGATTTTATTGAAATAACCTTTGTGGTGGTGCCCATTGTCGCTCCCATACTGCTAACCATGGGCGTGGACCCGATCTGGCTGGGAATCATGATCGCCATTAACCTGCAGACCTCGTTCCTCACCCCACCCTTCGGCTTCGCCCTGTTTTACCTGCGCGGCGTGGCCCCGGAGTCGCTGCCGACCAGTGCTATCTACCGGGGAGTGATTCCCTTTATAATTATCCAGATACTGGTCATGGCGGCACTCTGGTTCTGGCCGGTGTTGGCTACCGGGTTGCCAGCCCTGCTTAAAAACTGAAGCAACCAGAAACTACAAGCCCGTGGATAACAAGCAAAAATTCAGGCACAAACCATGAACGATATAGACACTACACCCATCCCCCAGGGCGAGCTCGCCCTGCAAACGATCGCCATGCCTAAAGACACCAATGCTAGTGGGGACATTTTTGGTGGCTGGCTACTGTCGCAGATGGACATTGCCGGCATGATTACCGCCTGTGATGTCGCAGGCGGCAGGGTTGCCACCGTAGCCATTGAAGGCATGGCCTTCCTGACTCCGGTACACGTGGGCGCAGTAATAACCTGCTATTGTGATGTGCTGGAAATCGGGCGCAGCTCGATACGGATCATCGTGGAAGTGTGGATCAACTCACCCCACGACGGTGAACCACTGAAGGTCACTGAGGGAGAGTTTGTATTTGTCGCCATCGACGAAAATGGCCGTACCCGAACGATCCTGTCATGACCACTGCCCTGAGCGTATGGGCTCAGGGTTTTCAGATGAATACTATTCAGCCTGGCTGTCCAGCATTTTATCCCGGGCGTTGATATAGGCCTGCTCGGAAATGTGATGGTAGGACCTGACCCCATCATAGAATGACTTGTAGGAAGCGTAGACTTTAGCCGCCATCGGGTCTTCCTCCACCAGTTTTTGCATCACATTTTCGCTGCTACGCCAAAGCCCCAACAGGACATCATCCGGCAGGCGGCGCAGCTGCACGCCATGCTCATCGACCAGTTGCCGCAGAGCCGCATTGTTACGCGCCGTGAACTCATCCAGCATGTCCTGGTTCATTGCCCTGGCGGCATAGGTCACGATGGCCTGTAAGTCGGGCGGTAGTGCCTCGAAAGACTGTTTGTTGACAATAAGCTCCATCGTCGAGCCGGGCTCATGCCACCCCGGGAAATAATAATATTTGGCCACCTGATGCAGGCCAAGAGCCAGGTCGTTATAGGGGCCCGCCCACTCGGTGGCATCGATAACACCGGTTTGCAGGGAGGTGTATAGCTCACTGCCAGATATGCGCACCGCAGTACCGCCGGCGGCGGCAAATACTTCTCCCGCCAGCCCCGGGACGCGCATCTTCAGACCTTTGATATCCTCCATCGAATTAATTTCCCTATTGAACCAACCTGCCATCTGTGTGCCACTGTTGCCCCCCGCGAAGGGGATGATATTAAAGGGCGCATAAGCTTCGCGCCACAACTCCAGGCCACCGCCATAATGCAGCCAGCCATTGATTTCTTGGGCATTCATGCCAAAGGGTATGCTGGTAAAGAATACTGACGAGGGTATCTTGCCTTTCCAGTAATAGGCTGCCCCATGTCCGGCATCCGCCACTCCCTGTGATACAGCATCAAACACTTCAAAAGCGGGAACGATTTCACCTGCGCCATAAACACGCATAGTGAGTCGCCCGCCGCTCATCTCATGTACAAAACGGGCAAAATTTTCCGGCCCTGCTCCCACCCCGGGGAAATTCTTGGGCCAGGCGGTAACCAGCTTCCAGTGGAACTGTTCGCTGCTGCCTTCGATCTCTGTGCCTTTAGCGCTTGCACCCCCTCTACTGGTCCCGGTCCGATCCACTGCCCACATACCCAGCACCGTCACCAGCGCCGCCACCAGCAACAAAATAATCATTGGTGTGTAGCGCTTTTCCAGGGAGGCTGTGCCCATGCTTTTTTCCTATTTTTACATTAACTGCAGATTGGCATATTGCAGCACCAACCACTTGCTGCCCTCGGTGTCAAAATTGACTTCCACCCGGGCGCTGGCGCCACGTCCCTCGAAGTTTAGCACGACCCCCTCACCGAAGACCTGGTGGTACACGCGCTGACCCAGGTAGAGTTCCGTGTCGGGTACCTGCGCCTGGGTGATACTGCTCACCGGCCGCGTCACGGTCGTGTGCAGGCGTACCTCCTGCAATAATTGAGCTGGAATTTCCCGGATAAAGCGCGAGGGTGTGTTGAAGTTCTCGCTACCGTGCAAGCGCCGGCTCTCGGCATAGGTGATCGTCAACTTCTCCATGGCCCGGGTGATGCCCACGTAACACAGGCGGCGCTCCTCCTCCAGCCGCCCCGGTTCCTCCAACGACATGCGGTGGGGAAACAGGTTTTCCTCCATGCCCGCCAGAAATACCAGGGGGAATTCCAGCCCCTTGGCGGAGTGCAGGGTCATCAATTGCACACTGTCTTCGTGTTCATCCGCCTGGGCATCCCCCGCGTCCAGGGCCGCACTGTCCAGGAACTCCTGTAACGGCGAGAGATCGTCATCTTCGGCGTTAAACTGTTTACCGGCGCTGACCAGTTCCTCCAGGTTCTCTACCCGGGCCTGGCCCTTCTCACCCTTTTCCTTTTGGTGGAAGGCGATCAGCCCCGAAGCCTGGATCACGTGTTCCACCACTTCTGCCAGCGTCAGCTCATCGGTGCCCGAGTCCAGCTCGTTGACCAGCGCCACAAACCCTTGCAGGGCGGTCAGGGCACGTGCCGGCAGCAACTTTTCCTCAATCGTCGCAGCGATGGCCTGCCACATGGATATATCCCTGCTACGGGCGCAGCCCCGCACTGTGTCCAGGGTCTTGCTGCCGATGCCCCGGGGCGGCGTGTTGATCACGCGCTCAACAGCGGCATCATCGCCACGATTGAGCAGCAGGCGCAAATAAGCCAGGGCATTGCGAATTTCCAGGCGCTCATAAAAACGCTGCCCGCCATAGATACGGTAGGGCACGGCAGCGCGAATCAGCGCCTCCTCCAATACCCTGGACTGGGCATTGGAGCGATACAGTATGGCGACCGATGAGCGGTTATTGCCGCCGAGCAGCCACTGTTCTATCTGCTCGACAATAAATCGTGCCTCGTCCTGCTCGTTAAATCCCGCGTACAGGGTGATGGGGTCCCCGGATTCTCCCGCCGTCCACAGCTCTTTGCCGAGGCGGCCGTTGTTGAAGGCTATGACGCCATTGGCCGCCTGTAGGATTGTCTGGGTGGAGCGATAGTTCTGCTCCAGGCGCACCGTGAGGGCCGACTCGAAATCTTCTGTGAAGCGCTGGATATTCTCGATCTTCGCCCCGCGCCAACCGTAAATGGACTGGTCGTCATCCCCCACCGCCACCACCGGAATATCCCGGCCCGCCAGTACCCGCAACCAGGCGTACTGAATCGTGTTGGTGTCCTGGAACTCGTCGACCAGGATCTGTCGAAAGCGGCCCTGGTAGTGCTGCAGTACTTGCGGGCTCTTCAGCCACAGCTCGTGGGCGCGCAGCAACAGCTCGGCGAAGTCCACCATGCCGCCACGCTCGCAAGCCTCTTCATAGGCGCGGTACACCTGCTGCATGGTCTGGCCGAAAAGGTCGCCAGGGGGCACATCGATATGTGACGAGCGCAGACCTTCGTCTTTCTGCCCGTTGATATACCACTGTGCCTGCTTGGGGGGCCAGCGGGAATCATCCAGCTCCAGCTCCCGACACACCCTTTTCACCAGGCGCAACTGGTCATCGCTGTCGAGGATCTGGAAATTCTGCGGCAGCCCCGCTTCCTTCCAGTGAGCCTTGAGCAGGCGATGGGCGAGACCATGAAATGTCCCGACCCACATACCGCGGGCGGGAATGTGCAACATTTCCTCAATACGGCTGCGCATCTCCCGGGCGGCCTTGTTAGTGAACGTCACCGCCAGAATCGACCAGGGAGAGAAGTCCTCGGCTCTTATCAACCAGGCGATGCGATGCACCAGAACCCGAGTCTTGCCGCTACCGGCACCTGCCAGCACCAGCATGTTCTGGTTTTGCGCGGCCACCGCATCGCGCTGAGCTTCGTTCAGTGGGGAGAGAATATCGGATACATCCATCGACGCATTCTAACTAAATTTGTGACGACTGTACTGGATAATAAACACCTGGCTAAAGGGTTCGGCGAGGAAATTGCTATTCGTGTCTGTTACTATTCAGCTTGATTCTTGCACTGCGCAGGCACTATTGACCCATGCAAAATAACAATAACGATCATCCGAATAACGCTGGCGGTCCCGGCGGGGAACACCAGCCGGAATTTGATTCCGACAATCTTGGCAATCAAGCCCCAAAAGAACCGCGCCACGAGCCGGTTTTTTCCGGTTTCGAGGAGGAGGACAGTTACGAAGAACCAGACCGGGATACGGATTACGCCTCGCGCTACCAGGAGGAGAGTCTGGAAGATGAAGAATTCGACGAGTCGTCGCAGGATGAGGACGACTTCACTCCCCAGACGCAAATAGCGTGGGAGGATCCAGAACCCGATGATAACTGGGAAGAACCCGAACCGGAGTCGGAACAAACCAGCGTTCACTATGTACTCACCCCGGAAGAGGCCGATGAAGATGAACAAGAAGAATGGGACGATGAAGAGCGCTACTTAGAGGAGGATGCCGAAAATTTTCAAAAATGGCCACTTGGTTTAATCGTAGTGGCTGTTGTGGCGCTGCTGTTGCTGACAGCGGGCGGTTACGGCGTCATACAACAACGTTCGGCAGCCCAGGAAGAAATACGCCAGCTGCAAGCCACCCTCGCCACCGCGGCAAACCCGGCTGAAGTCATCGCCAGCCGCGATGCCATGCGAGAAGCGCGAAAACGTAATACAGAGCTGCTGGCAACCGTAGATGGACTGACGCTGGAAAACAGCCGCCTGACTGATACGGTAGCCGGGCTGGAAGCCCAACTGGAGGCACAGCAGACCGCCCTGGACAAACAAGCTGCTGCACCCAGGCCGGCCGCACCTAAACCGACCGCACCCCAGCCGGTGGCTGCGCCCGTTAAGGCCACACCTGAGCCGGCCACGCCCGAAACCGCCGCCCCTGTGGCTGCCGGGGGGGGCGCCTGGTTTGTTAACTTCAGCTCCTATGATCAACGCACGACTGCCGAAAGCTGGGCAACCAAACTGAAACCGGGTGTCGGCAAGGTTGTCGTTTCCACCGGCAACAAAGAGGGTGCGACTGTTTACCGGGTACGTGTGATCGGATTAACTAGCAGGGAATCCGCCGAAAAAATTTCCCGACAGCTGGAAAGCGAATACAGCCTGCCCAAACTCTGGGTGGGCCACAATTAGCTACGCGCCCTGCGCGTCCAGCTTGGCGGACGCGCTTTGTCCTGTTAAAGTTTTTCACTCGAAGCTGGTGAGAATATTACTATGCACAAAATCAAACTAGCGTGGTTGGGTCTGGCCCTGGGCAGTACCGTAAGTGTCGCCGGGGAATGTGTCCCACCAGAGCCACCCACCGTGCCCGATGGTGGCAGCTCCTCCAAGGAACAAATGCTTGCCGGGCAAAAAGCCGTGAAGACGTTCCTGGTCACTAACCTCGAGTATATGGCTTGTCTGGCCCCCCAGATTACCGCCGCTCAAGCCGAGCTTGAACCCGGTTCCGAAGAAGCCTCCGCCACCGTTAAAAAACTGGAGGAACGCTATAACGAGGCTGTTTCGGCAGAGGAATCGCTCGCGGATCAGTTCGATAAAGAAATACAAGCGTATAGGACAGCGAACCCCTAGTGCCCGTCCGGAAACAGCCATATTCTGTGTAGGACCGAATTGAGCCTGCCCCATGACCGCAGGGAATGCTTTGGGTATATTCGGCCAATGCGGTTCGCTAACACGTTGATTTGTCCGAATAAATTCGGACCTACAAAGCACCATGAATTCAACACGCGCGTTTCCGGATGCGCACTAACTAAACAAACCCTGGAGAAAGCCCCACGGGCTTTTGCTGTATGCCACCGAAACAATATAAGCGGCAGCCAGCAGGGCCAACAACCACGCATTCACCCTGGTCTTCATCGATTTACCAAAGCGCAGGGCCACCATACCGAACCCGATATACGCCAGCAGGGCTAGAATTTTTGCAATGAGCCAGTCGGACTGCAAGGGAGATAGTTGCCAAATCAGCAACATGCCCACGGCCGAGGCCAATAGCAGGGTGTCGATCAAATGAGGTAGCACTTTTGCCGGCCGGCGTCGGAGCAGGGGGCTGCTGGTCAGCATCCAGTAACCACGCAGGATGAAGCCGGCGATAGACAGAAAAGCACAGCCCATATGGAGATGTTTCAACGCCTCAAAGAGCATCATTCCACCGTGACCGATTTCGCCAAATTACGTGGTTTATCTACATCTGTACCCTTTTGCACCGCCACGTGATAAGACAGTAACTGCAGGGCCACAGTATAAACAATGGGCTTGATCACCTCAGGACAGTGCGGCATGGGCAAGACCTGTACCCGGGACTCATTGACGAAATTCGCCTCGCGGTCAGCAAAGACATATAACTCCCCGCCCCGGGAGCGCACTTCCTCCAGATTGGATCTGAGTTTTTCCAGCAATTCGTCGTTGGGCGCGACAGCGACCACCGGCATATCGTCATCCACCAACGCCAGTGGACCGTGCTTAAGCTCCCCGGCGGGATAGGCCTCCGCATGGATATAGGAGATTTCCTTGAGCTTCAAAGCGCCTTCCATAGCGATGGGGTATTGGATACCACGCCCCAGAAACAAGGCGTGCCGTTTGGGGATAAATGCTTCCGACAGCTGCTTGATAGCAGCATCAAGCTCCAGGGTTTGCTGCACGTAGCCGGGTAACTTTTGTAAGGCTGATAACACTTCATGTTGCCGGGTCTCTGGTAAAGAACGGCGCCGACCCAGCGCCAATGTCAGTATAAGCAAAGCCACCAACTGGGTGGTAAAGGCCTTGGTGGAAGCAACCCCGATTTCGGCTCCTGCCCGGGTCAGAAATACCAGGTCACACTCTCGCACCAGGGAGCTGTTGTCTACATTGGCAATCACCAGGCTGCCGATGAACTCGCCCTCAGTCGCATTGCGCAGGGCCGCCAGGGTATCGGCCGTCTCACCGGACTGGGAAATGGCGACCAACAACGTCCCCTCGTGTTGCACCCGTTTGCGGTAGCGAAACTCGGATGCCACTTCCACTTCACAGGCGATACCCGCCAAGTCCTCCAGCCAATGGCGGGCCACTAAACCCGCATGAAAACTGGTACCACAGGCGACAATCTGTACATTTTTTACCCGGTCAAACAGCGCGGCGGCGCCCGCGCCAAAACAGTCGTCAATCACCGGGCGTTCGGCGGCGACACCGAATGTCGCGGCCAGTGCGCGTGGTTGTTCGTAGATCTCCTTGATCATGTAATGATCGAAATCACCCAGGTCGACAACTTCCACCGCCCGGTCGATGCGGGTCTGGTTGCGCTCAACCGGGGTGCCATCGGCGGCGAAAATTTGCAGGGAAGACGGTGTCATCTTGACCACGTCACCCTCTTCCAGATAGATAAAGCGATCCGTTACCTGGCGTAAAGCCAGCTGATCCGACGCCAGGAAATTTTCGCCGATACCCACACCTATCACCAGGGGACTGCCTTGCCTCGCTGCGACCACTTCATCCGGGTGCTCGACATCAACCGCCGCCAGGGCATAAGCCCCCTCCAGGCGCTCCACGGTATCCTGCATTGCCTGCAGCAAGGATCTACCGGCGACCAGCTGGTGGTGTAACAGGTGAACCACCACCTCACTATCAGTAGCCGATGAGAGCTCATAACCCACCCCGATCAGCTCTTCACGCAGGGCGACATGGTTTTCAATAATGCCATTGTGCACCAGGGCCACCCGCTGCCCCGATATATGCGGATGGGAATTCACCCCGGAAGGCTTGCCGTGGGTGGCCCAGCGAGTGTGGGCAATACCGGTACAGCCAAAATAGGGCTGTAGTTTCTGGGCTTTTTCCAACTCACTGACTTTGCCCTGCTTTTTGTGCAGCTGCAGGTTGTGCTCGTTGTCTATCAGTGCCATACCGGCGGAGTCATACCCCCGATATTCCAACCGGCGCAGCCCCTCCAGCAAGATCTCGGATACTTCCCGCCGCGCTGCCGCGGCCACGATGCCACACATAGTTAGTCCTTGTTTTCCTGTTTACCCGGCCGCTGCCAACCCTGGATATTGCGCTGGCGTGGACGACTGACGGCGAGCTCTTCCCGCTCCACCGCCTTGGTTATGGTAGATCCCGCAGCCACAAACCCCTGATCGGCAATCTTCAGTGGAGCAACCAGCGTACTGTTGGAACCGACAAAAACACCGGCTCCGATCTCGGTTTTGTGCTTGTTCACGCCATCATAATTGCAGGTGATAGTGCCGGCGCCTATATTCACCCCGGGTCCCATATCACAATCCCCGATATAGCTCAGGTGATTTACCTTGCTGTCGACGCCTATAGTGGTTTTTTTGGTCTCTACAAAGTTGCCTACCCTGGCGCCATCACCAAGCACAGTGCCGGGGCGCAGGCGGGCATAGGGCCCCACGCTGCACTCCCTGCCAACTACCGTTTCCTGCAGGTGGCTCATGGCCAGGACAGTTGCGCCATTATCGACGGTGACATCCTTGAGCACGCAATTTGGACCAATGGTCACACCATCACCCAGCGTCACCTCGCCCTCAAACACCACATTGACGTCGATACTGACATCATCGCCACAAATTAGTTTGCCGCGAACGTCCAGGCGAGCGGCATCGGCGACGCTCACGCCCTGGCGCATCAATTGCTCAGCCTGGCGCCGCTGGAATTCTCGCTCTACCTGGTTCAGTTGTACCCGGTCATTGACCCCAAGAATCTCCAACTCAGAGCTCGCTTCGCTGGAGGCGACCACTTTGCCCTCTGCCACCGCCAGGCTGAGAACATCGGGGAGGTAGTATTCGCCCTGTTGGTTTTCGTTGTTAACGCGGGGCAGGTATTCCTGGAAATCTCTCGCTGGTGCGGCCATCAGGCCGGTATTGATTTCGTGGATACGCTGCTGAGACTCGGTCGCATCCTTGTCTTCCACCACCCCGACCAGGGCGCCCCGCTCGTCCCGCAGAATCCGGCCATAACCCTGCGGGTTCTGCAGTACCGCCGTGAGCAGCGCAGGGCCTCGTTGGGCCTGGTCCACAAGATTACGCAGGGTAGACAATTCGGTAAGTGGGACGTCGCCATACAGAACCAGCACGATGCTGTCGCTGGCTATTGCCGGCAACGCCTGGAGAACAGCATGCCCGGTACCCAACCGTTGCTCCTGAATTACCCAGTTAAGGGAGTATTGGGACAGGGCCTCCTCTACCAGTTCGCTACCGTGGCCGATCACCACGTGAATCGCCTCGGGATCAAGCCCCAACGCCGTTTGTATCACGTGCTCCAGCAACGCCTTGCCAGCCACGGCGTGCAATACCTTGGGAAGAGCAGACTTCATCCGTGTACCCTGGCCCGCGGCGAGGATTACAACTTCGAGTTTCATAACAGCGGCGTTTCCATCGGACTATCGAGAGTGAGTACTTTCATTAAACCGAATAGTATTATGCTCGGCGAGCATTACAACGCCAATCATCATAATTGTGACGGGGTTATCATGCGGTGCATTCTAGTCGTCACCAGGATTGGTGGGCGTCGTGGCACGTAGTAAGGCGGCCGGTGCGGGTGATTTTGCTTCGCGGGCGCATGCCCCACCCTAAGCAAGCGAGGCAAAATCACCCGCGCTGGCTGCCGGAATCCCGCTTTACACTCCAGGAAACTCCCGAAAGCAGCTACCCGCGAGGCGACATTCAATACGCTTTGTTATGGCAGCCCGGAGCGGAGAATCCGCCGCTGCATAGGATTGTACTTAGCCGCGCCCGGCCCGGTTGCGCATTTTACGCAGGGTCGCCAACTGGGCTGCGGCTTCCGCCAGCTGCGCAGAGGCACGGCCGTAGTCGAAATCGCCGGTTTGGTTGGCCAGGGCGTGCTCCGCTTCCTTGCGCGCTTCCTCGGCTGCCGCCTCGTCCACATCGTGGGCGCGAATGGCGGTGTCGGCCAGGATGGAGACCACACCGGGCTGCACTTCAAGGAAGCCGCCCGACACATAGTACACCTGTTCGTCACCTTCCTGGGTCACGATGCGCACAGGACCGGGCACCAGGGAGGTCAGCAGCGGCGCGTGTCCGTAGCCCACACCCAGTTCACCCAGGTCACCGGTTGCCACCAGTGTTTCGACCAGTCCGGAGAAGATTTCTTCTTCGGCACTGACGATATCGCAGTGAATTGTCATTGCCATATTTCGGGCCTCTTAAAAACGTACTGCCTTACAGGTTCTTGGCTTTCTCGACGGCTTCTTCGATGCCGCCAACCATATAGAAGGCCTGTTCCGGAAGATGATCATACTCACCCGCGAGAATGCCATTAAAACCGGCAATAGTGTCCTTCAAAGATACATACTTACCGGGAGAACCGGTAAAAATTTCCGCCACGTGGAAAGGCTGGGACAGAAAGCGCTCGATCTTACGCGCGCGACCCACGGTCTGCTTGTCTTCCTCAGACAATTCATCCATACCCAGAATGGCGATAATGTCCTTCAACTCTTTGTAACGCTGCAGTACGGACTGCACGCCACGGGCCGCTTCGTAGTGCTCGTTACCGATAATCAACGGATCCAGCTGCCTGGAGGTGGAGTCCAGTGGATCAACCGCGGGGTAGATGCCTTTTGCGGCGATGTCCCGACTCAGTACCACGGTGGAGTCCAGGTGGGCAAAGGTGGTTGCGGGAGAGGGATCGGTCAGGTCATCCGCCGGTACATATACCGCCTGGATTGACGTAATGGAACCGACCTTGGTGGAGGTGATGCGCTCCTGCAGTACACCCATTTCTTCCGCCAGAGTCGGCTGGTAGCCCACCGCGGAAGGCATACGACCCAACAGCGCCGACACTTCTGTTCCCGCCAGGGTGTAACGGTAGATGTTGTCGATAAACAACAGTACATCACGACCTTCATCACGGAATTTTTCAGCCATGGTCAAACCGGTCAGTGCCACACGCAGGCGGTTTCCGGGTGGCTCATTCATCTGGCCATATACCATCGCCACTTTTGAGTTGCTGAAATTCTCAACATCCACCACCTTGGATTCCTGCATCTCGAAGTAGAAGTCGTTACCCTCACGGGTACGCTCCCCGACACCAGCGAAGACAGACAGGCCTGAGTGCTCGGTAGCGATATTATTGATCAGCTCCATCATGTTCACGGTCTTGCCCACACCGGCGCCGCCGAACAGTCCCACTTTACCGCCCTTGGCGAAGGGACAAACCAGGTCGATCACCTTGATACCGGTTTCCAGCAATTCGTCAGATGCGGCCAGCTCTTCATAGGCCGGCGCCTTGCGGTGAATGGACGCCCGCTCTTTCTCTCCGATGGGGCCGCATTCG
>QNFR01000006.1 GCA_003646405.1 Gammaproteobacteria bacterium | reverse complement strand
GCTGTCCATCGCTTTGTACGATTATGTAGAATCCCTGCAATTCGACCAGGCGCATAGACTGGCAGGCGCCCTGGTGGCGTTTTCCCTGATTCTGTTGTTTTTTCTGTACCGCAGTGACCGGCACAGTAGGTTGCGGGTGCAGCCATGAGCGATCTCACCCTGCGTATCATGTGCCCTGGCGACCAGGGTTTCAAACTACAGCTGGATTGTGAGCTTCCCGCGCATGGCATTACTGCTGTCTATGGCCCCAGCGGCAGTGGCAAGAGCACCCTGCTGGATTGTATCGCGGGACTCAGGCAGCCGCGCCCGGACAGCATCCTGCGCTTTCGCGACGTGATCTGGCAGGACGGAGAACAGTACGTTGCGCCCTGGGAGCGCCGTATTGGTTATGTGTTTCAAGACGCTCGCCTGTTCCCACACCTCAGCGTACAAGAAAACCTACATTATGCCCTGACGCGCCGCTCACAGCCCTGCGCTATCAGTCTCGACAAGGTGGTCGCGTGGCTGGACCTTGCAGACCTGCTTACCCGCGCCCCGGATGCCCTGTCTGCCGGGCAAAAACAGCGTGTGGCAATTGGCCGGGCCCTGCTTTGCGCGCCGCGCCTTTTGCTACTGGACGAACCCCTGGCCAATCTGGACCACGCCGCAAGCCGGCAGTGCCTGGGCTACCTGCAACGACTGGGACAAGAGCTGGATCTGCCCATGCTGTATGTAAGCCACAATATTGAAGAGGTCAGCCAGCTGGCGGATTATCTGGTACTGCTGGATCAGGGGCAACTGGTAGATCAGGGCTCGCTGCTGGAGCTGTGCAGCCGGCTGGACACGCGCCTGTCCCATGAAGAACAGGCCGCTGCCATCACCGTGGCTACCATTGCGCGACATGACGAAAAATACGGCCTCACCGAGCTGGATCTCGAGGGCCAGCCGCTGCTCGTTAGCCACTTGCCTCATGCGCCGGGCCAGCGGCGTCGTGTGCGCATTCCCGCCAGGGATGTCAGCGTTTGCCGGCAGCGCCCACGGGACAGTAGCATACTAAATATCCTGCCCGTCACGCTCAGTGAGCTCGAAGCCAGTGATTTCAAAACCAATAATTTCAAAAAAGGTGGCGATGCGCGGATTTTATTGCGCCTGTCACTGGGCTCGCAATACCTGCTGGCACGTATCACCCGCAAATCAGCGGCCGCGATGCAACTGAAAATCGGCGACCAGCTGTTCGCCCAGATAAAGAGCGTCGCCCTGCTCATGGAGGCAGCAGACCACCCATGAATACCCATCCCTACGACCGCCTCACCCCGGATATGGTAATCGATGCCGTGGAATCGGTGGGCTACCTCAGCGATGCCCGATTACTGGCCCTGAACAGCTACGAGAACCGGGTCTATCAGGTGGGAATAGAAGACAGCGTCCCGCTGATAGCAAAGTTTTACCGCCCCCAGCGCTGGAGCGAGGCACAAATTCAGGAAGAGCACCATTTTAGCCTGGAGCTACAGGAAGCCGATATCTCTGTGGTTGCCCCCCTGGTGGATGACAGCGGCAATAGTTTGCACAGCTTTCACGGCTTTAAGTTCGCCCTGTTTCCCCGCCGCGGCGGCCACCCCCCGGAACTGGATAACCTTGACAACATGCTGGTACTGGGCAGAACCGTGGGCCGTATCCATGCGGTGGGGCGTGCCGGACATTTTACCGAGCGAGTGCAGATATCCGTAGACCACATGCTGAGCAGGAACCGTGAATTTCTACTCGATGGTTTCATCCCACAGGCGTTGATTCCCGCCTACGAGACCCTCACCGCCAATCTGCAACAATCCGTCTCAAGCATTTACGCAGAGGTGCAGCCCGATGACCTCATTCGCGTCCACGGGGACTGCCATATCGGCAATATCCTGTGGCGTGACGAAACCGCCCACTTTGTGGATCTGGATGACTGTTGCACGGCTCCGGCGGTGCAGGATCTGTGGATGTTTCTCAATGGCGAACGTCACGATCGTCAGCTCCAGTTATCGGAACTGGTCGAAGGGTACTCTGAATTCTGCGACTTCGACCCACGCCAGATACGCTGGATAGAGGCCCTGCGCACCATGCGCCTGATCCACTACGCCGCCTGGCTGGCTCGCCGCTGGGAAGATCCTGCTTTTCCCCGCAGCTTTACCTGGTTCAATACCGAGCGCTATTGGGGGGATCATATTCTTGAGCTGCGCGAGCAGATGTCTGCTCTGCAGGAGGAGCCGTTGCAGTTGTTGTAGTTGTAGTTGTAGTTGTAGTTGTGGTTGTAGTTGTGGTTGTGGTTGTGGTTGTGGTCATGTCCCGCCGCTTGCGGGCGCGGGATTCAAGCAGAGCGTGAAGCAGGATAGAGCACGGACCAAAGCCAGCGCCAGAAACTATTCCCCGCAAGTGCTTCCTCGTCAATTGCGTCTAAAAGCCCCTCCAACTCAGCTGGATCAGCAAAATAATCCATCCGGGTGGTAAAGCCCCGCTCCGGGTCCAGCTCCCTGACCACCTTCGCCGGGCTCCCCGCGACGACCACATTAGGCGGTACATCCCTGGTGACAACTGCCCGCGCCGCCACCACACTGTTCTCGCCTATGGTGACACCCTTGAGCACCGTAGAGTGATCCCCCAACCAGACATTGTCACCAATATGCACCGGCGTGGGACGCCCATCGCGCACCGTTCTATCGTAGATCGTATGCCAATCCGAGTCCGTGACGTAAGCGCCATTGGCCAACATCACTCCATTGCCCAGTACAATCTGGTCGCTGGCGCTCAAACGCGAGCCCGGACTCATCAGGACGCAGTCGCCTATATCTATGCGGCCCTGGCCCTCAGCCAGACCCCAGACCCCCAGCTCGACCCGGTTGCCCGGCTCGCCGATCGCGGTAAAACACTGCCCAATATGGATATTGTTTCCCGAAATCTGCACATACCAGGGCTTCATCACCGTATGGTAAGGCCCCAGACTGGCGCACTCCGGACGCAAAAAATACTCCGTATACCAGTACCTGAGCCGCAAGTAGCATTTTTTCACCCAGTAGGGCCGCAGGTCTTCTCGCATTAAACAGGTCTCTCTTCTTTAGTGGATAAGGTCAGTGGATATGGGTATTGTCGCGGCTTATGATCGCAGCGGTTGTGGCCAACATCAAATCCGCCGCGGATAATGGGCTAGTCTCGAAGGAATCCAACACCCTTGCAAGCTAATTCTCGGCAAGTCGCCAGCAATCAATCCCATCTGCACCCCCGGCTGACTGCGGTCGTGCGCAGGCACCTGACGACGACTTTTCGCAAGCCGCCAGCGCTGCACAATCGCGCAGCTTTCCGTCGTTTGCTGGCGCAGCTCAATACAACCCAGCGACCCCTGGTGCTGGACTCATTTTGCGGCACGGGACACAGCACCGCGACCCTGGCCCGGCGGCACCCGGATCACCTGATAGTGGGGATAGACAAATCATCAGAACGCCTGGGCAAACACCCACCAGGAAGCGCCGATAACTACATACTGCTACAGGCGGACTGTGAGGATATCTGGCAATTACTGGTGCAGGAAGGCCTGGCCGTGGATTACCACTACCTGCTGTACCCCAACCCGTGGCCCAAGGCCAGGCACCTGCAGCGCCGTATCCACGGGCATGCCAGCTTCCCGTGGTTGCTGCAGCTTGGGGGACGCATTGAACTGCGCTCCAACTGGCAGGTCTATGTAGAAGAGTTTGGTTGCTGCGCGCACCTGGCTGGTTGTCGCGGGTGGGTTGCCAGGGTGCCGGAGGGATCCGGATTGACCCTGTTCGAACAAAAATACCGGCACAGTGGCCATGAATTATGGGTGTTCACAGCGAATGCCTGCCGTGACGAAACAGGCGTTATAGGCTAAAGTGCCGACACTCCTTCAAAGTGATATTGAGGTATGTACATGTCCCCGACAAACAATGACCCCATGTGGAACCGGATTCGCGAGGAAGCCGCACGGCATGCCGGCGACGAGCCGATTCTGGCCAGCTTCCTACACGCCACTATCCTCAACCACACCAGGCTGGAACTGGCCCTGAGTTTTCACCTGGCCAGCCAACTGGACAGCCCCACCGCTTCCTCCCTGCTGCTGCGCGAGGTGATACTGGAGGCGTTAGATAGCGATGCGACGATTCACGAGGCGGTACGTGCGGACCTGCAAGCTGTAGAAGACAGGGATTCCGCCTGCCACGAACTCTATATTCCCTTTTTGTATTTCAAAGGCTTTCATGCACTGCAAACCCAGCGCGTGGCCCACTGGCTGTGGAATAACGGGCGCGAATCCCTCGCACTGTTCTTCCAGAATCGTATGTCCGCCGAATTTAGCGTGGACATACACCCCGCGGCGCGCATGGGTAAGGGTATTATGCTGGACCACGCCACCGGCCTGGTCATCGGTGAAACGGCTGTGGTGGGCAATAATGTTTCCATCCTGCAGGCAGTCACCCTGGGGGGCACCGGCAAGGACGAGGGCGACCGTCACCCGAAAATCTGCGATGGCGTGTTAATCAGCGCCGGTGCCAAAATCCTGGGTAATATTTGCGTGGGTCAGGGCGCCAAGGTTGGCGCCAACAGTGTCGTACTGGAAGATGTCCCGGCTCATACCACCGCTGCCGGTGTACCGGCCAAAATTGTTGGCCGACCCGCCTCTGACCAACCCGCGCTGGAGATGGATCACGATTTCTGCTGCGATTAGTGATCCAGTCACACCTATACCTTACCACCACCAGCTTCCCAGGCGTCCTGTCCACCCCAGCGGAACGGGCCGTAGAGCCCCTGGGCAATATCGAGACGCTCGCGCTGCGGTCCGCCAAGCCAGAGTTGGGCGATTTTGTAATCGCGCATGTATTTCTCTATCTGGCCTTCGTAGGAGTAACCAAACGCCCCCATCAGCTCCATCGCTTTATTGGTCACCATTTGTGCGGTTTCACCGGCCATTGAGCGCGCCGCCGAAAACCGGGCGATCATTTGCGGGGAATGGTGGGCGCCGTATATCTCCGGCTGGGTCACCTGCCAGGTAACACTCATGTAATAGTGGCGACAGACTTCAATGGCACGGAACATTTCGGCGAGGTAGCCGGCGAACATGGAGCGCTCCCGCAGTTTGGTGCCGGCGATAGAGCGGTTATCACCCCACTCGAGCACGATTTCCAATACCGCAGTGGACAGGCCAATTAACCGCGCCGCGCCGGAGAGCCGGCCCAGGCCAATGACGCAGGCTTTAATGATGTCGGCCCCCTGGCCTGGTTTGGTATCGATGCGGTAGCGTTTGGGAATACGCACATTGTTAAACCAGATATCGCCGTTGGTGTCGGACCAGGAAAAACCCATTTTTTTGTAGGGCTGGGAAAATTCCAGCCCTTCGGCATCGGCCGGCACATAGAAGAGCCCGGCGCAGTCGCGGCCGCCCTGGGGATCAGTGGTGGCGACGGTCCAGTAGCCGAGGTGGCCACTGAGACCGTCACCCTTAAAGTAATCGGCCGGGCCGGCCGGCCCCGGCCAGAGTTTGTGGCCGTTGATCACGTACTCGTCACCCTCTTGTTTGGCCACAACTCTCAGGGTTTGAAACTCCAGCGCCGGGTCTTCAATGTTGGCCCCGCCAGCTGGCTCGGTAATGGCCACGCAGGCGGTCCAGGAGTCGCCGCCGACAATTTTGGGCGCCAGCTCTTCGAGCAGGTCAGAACGCCCACCGACAAGCATGAAAGAGACTATCCAGTGAATCTTGCCGACCATGGTGGCCAGGCCAATGTCAGCCCGGGAGAGCTCTTCGTTAATCATGGTACGTACCATCGGTGACATGCCCAGTCCGCCATACTGCTCTGGCAGGTTGGATTTGGTCACCCCAATATCAACCAGTTTGGCGTAGAGGCTGTGCACGGTTTTACGGGCCAGGACCTCGTCGCGATGCCAGCCGCCTTCCAGATCGTGGCGGCGGGGCATCAATTCCTTATCGACAAACTTGCGAATCTCTTCGGCGATGACAATATCTTCCGGCGTGCAGAACGCCTGGGAATATTTCTGCGCTGGTTCCAGCATTGCGTACATGGAGTTCCCCCTCAGTTAATAATTAATCCAGAATCCCTTTGCCGGCAAATTGTTCGTAAACGTCCGGGTCGTGACCAAACAGTACGTGGGCGTCGTTGGATTTTTCCAGGTCCTTGAGCTTACGCATTGACCGGCGCCACTCGTACATGTCGCGAATCAACCAGCCGGGGGCCACTTCGTCGCGATAGTTCTCTTTTAAAAAGCAGGTGTCGTTGGTGAACAGAAAAGAGCCCGAGTTGTGCAGATCCACCTGCATCGCCATCAGTCCCTTGGTGTGACCGGGGGTGAGGAACAGGTGAATGTTCTCCCAGATTTCCACCTCGTCCTGGTCGATCACCTTCCAGTTAAACGCCGGGTCCATGTAGTGGGGCAGGTAAGCGCCAAGGTCTTCTTTGGTGGCCACCGCATACCAGGCCCACATCAGCTCATCGCGGTGCACATAGATCGGCGTATCCATGCCACGGAAAAATTCCAGCCCGCCGGCGTGGTCCAGGTGTAGATGGCCGATAATTATCGCCGAGACATCCTCCAGCTCATAACCGAGTTTCAGCAGCTGGGTATCGACACGGTTCTCTTCGGTGTAGCGTGTCACCGGGAACACTTCCAGCACCGACTGCGGCCAGAGCTCCTCGTAATTGGGCGCCGCGCCCAGCTCATAGATAATCAGCCCATCTTTGGGGTGTTCAATGACCACGCCGTACATCTTCAGCCGGCGCAGGGTGTGCTCCGGATTGGGGTGGGAGTGGGTGGCACAACCACCACCCTCGAAAAAAAAGCCGTGATCGGCGGTGAGTTCGCCAAGATCAATCAGTGACATACGCATGGGCTTGGCCATGATTCTGCTCCCTTGAGATAGTGACTTGGGCGGTGGCTGGTTACCAACGCGGCTCGCTTACAGATTAACCACCTAGTTTAAAAATACACTGTACCACCACGGTCAACCCATGTCAGGGCTCAGTCGAACACATCATTACTAACACCCGGTAAGGGTCAGCATTGAGGGTGTAGACCACCTTATGATAATATTCTCTTTCCCAAAGTATGCTATGAAGAGCTGGCACTGAGGTCAGTTCCCTGACGACCATCTCCTGAAGTGCCACCAGAAAACCGCCCAGGCGACATGTCCAATTCATACAAATATCAACGGCACATAGACGGCTTGCGTGCCGTGGCGGTACTCAGTGTCGTATTTTATCACTTTGATCTGCCCTCCTTTGGCGGCGGCTTCGTCGGTGTGGATGTGTTCTTTGTTATCAGCGGGTACTTGATAACAAAGCTGATCACAGAGGAAATCAGCCAGACTGGTGATTTTGACTTCAAGCGCTTCTACATCCGCCGTATGCGGAGACTATTTCCCGCCTTAGCGGTAACCTTTCTGGCCAGCCTGATACTTGCCACCGCTCTTTTTTCACCTGAGCGCTTCCAGGCATTTGGCCGGTCTCTCAGCGCCGCTGTTTTTTCCGTTTCCAATATACTTTTCTGGACGGAGAGCGGTTACTTCGACGCGGACTCGCACCTGAAGCCCCTGCTCCACACCTGGTCTCTGAGTGTAGAGGAACAGTTTTACCTGATATGGCCGGCACTTTTGTGGTTTTTCGCCCAAAGGAGCGGTTCCGGCAGCCAGTTCTACGTGCTCGCCATCGTCGGTGTCGGCAGTTTTGGCCTAAATTATTTGTGGGTATCAGGTCATTTTGATGCGCAATACGCCTCTACAATTTTCTACCTCACCCCTTTTCGAATATTCGAACTGGTTATTGGCGCCATGGCGATTTTCGCGGCGCCCCTGTTTCCCGGCAGGCGCTGGCTGCACGAAGTGGGTATGTTGATCGGGCTGGTACTGATCGCCTATTCAGTCACCGCCTATTCTGACGATATTATTTTCCCGTACTACTACGCCCTGATCCCCTGCCTCGGTGCATTCGCGGTCATCCTGAGCCGTGAGTCGCGCAGCTTTGGATGGCTTGTGAGCAACCCGCTCGCTGTCGGCATTGGGCTGATCAGTTACTCCATGTACCTGATCCATTGGCCCGCCCTTGTATTCTATGAATACTACAAATTTGAAGCGCTGGGGCAGTTTGAGTATGCGGCCCTCTTCCTATTAACCACACTGCTTTCGGTGCTCATGTATTTCTTTGTTGAGAAGCCGTTGCGCAGAGCCGCACCCACTCGTTCAAATCCTTCACCACAGCGAGCGTTTGTGCTTTGCAGCGGGGCCGCGATGATTGTTATCGCGTTAATGGGCGCCCATGTCCACGTATCCCAAGGCAGGACCTGGGGCAATGCCAATGCCTTGTCCGCCATGCGGGTTACCGAAGGGAAAAATCGCAGATTCGAGCTGGTAAAATCCGGCTGTAATCTCACGCGGCTGGACCAGCCCCGGTACTGTAAGATGGACAGGCCATACCAGATTCTGGTTATCGGTAATTCCCATGAACCGGATGGCTATAATATTTTCGCTAGAATCTATGGCCGGGACCCCGCGGTCAACCTGATATCATTCGGCACTTTCAATCTTTGCGACATTGAAATGACTGCGGCGGGCCCTGTTTCGGTGAAAAAAGATAAGCGGTGTATTGAACGCGTGGCCTTGCTGAATGATCAAAGCTTCGTATCCCAACTCGATGGCCTCGTGTACAGCGCCAACAAACCGTTCTCCGCAAATAAAAAGGTGGATTGGCTTATTCTTCACCACCTCCGTGGCATGAATAAAAATATCCCGTTGGTCGTACTGGGCGGCTTCATCAACACGCTGCGCGATTGTTCGGAACTATTCAATCGCTTTGGAACGTTCGCAGCTTGTAGAGATCCGCGCCACATTGCCTATAACCCGTTCAACGAACGGAACCTTTACCTGGCCAAAACCGCCGATCTTGATTTCGATTTTCTCTACATCGATAAAACCAAGTTGCTATGTACGAGCAAGATCATCACTTCCTGCAAAATTCAGGCGGGCGAGGACCCCGCCTTCTGGGACAAACACCACTTGTCACTACCCTACGCCACCCTGCTGGGACAGCGTATCGCAGACAGCTATACACAGGATTTGCGTCGTTTCGGCTTCCCCCCTCTGGCACCCGCAAAATAGTCATTAGGGTACTGTCAAATAAACACCTGGCGACTGATGAAAGTACAGCCATCGGCCAGACCTGGCAGCCCACCAAACTGGCAAAGCCCGCCAACAGACTGGCCTGGCAGGATTTCGGCGCGGCCCTCCTTATCCCCGGAACTTCTACCTCCCCGGTAATTCATTATTCAAACGACCACACAATGTCCGAAGTGGCGTGTACTACCCGACCCCGATATTGCGAAGCAAAAAACTCCATCAGGAGGCCAGTAACTACAAACACCATGGCCCAAGTTCAGGTTGCCATGAAATCGTCGATCATTCACACAGCCGGCAACGATGCTGAAAAGAAAGGTACAAAGGTCAAGAATTGCCCCCTCTACAACTAGCAATCCGCCACCCCCTAAAACCTTTCTGGTACATATTTGTATTCGTAATCGGGCGCCCCGTAACCATCACTACTTTGACGGGGAAGCAGGACCGGTTTTTTGTGAGAAATATTCTTATAAGGGAACTGGCTGAGCAGGTGTGAAATACAGTTAAGACGTGCGCGCTTTTTGTTGTCCGAGTCGACCACATGCCATGGTGCCCATGAGGTGTCAGTCGCCAAAAACATACTATCTTTGGCCCGGGAATAGTCGAACCACCGGCTCTGACCTTCAAGGTCCATGGGGCTGAGCTTCCATTGCTTGCATGGGTCGGTCATGCGATCTTGAAAACGGCTGGCCTGTATGTCCGCACTGACTTCAAACCAGTACTTTATTAGAATGATACCGGAATCCATGATAGTTCTTTCGAATCGGGGCGCGTTCTGCAGGAACCTCTGACATTCCTTTTCCGTGCAAAACCCCATCACCCGTTCGACCCCGGCCCGGTTATACCAGCTGCGATCAAACAGGATAATCTCCCCAGCGGCAGGGAAGCGTTCAATATAACGCTGCATATACATCTGCGTCTTTTGCCGTTCAGATGGCGCTGGCAAGGCATTTACCCGGAACACCCGGGGGCTGACCTTTTCGGTAATCCGCCTGATAACGCCCCCTTTACCCGCTGCATCACGACCCTCGAACAAAATAATTGCCCGCTGCCCCGTGTCCTGGACCCACTCCTGCAGCTTGCACAACTCTACTTGCAGCTTGTAAAGCTCAGCTTCGTATTCCTGTGTACTCAACTTGTTTTTTTTAACACGTTCTTTTCCCATGTTATTTTGTCCTTTTCAGTTTGTGATAGTTAATGAGGATTAATCTATCACTTTGTAGTGAAATCGGGTCTGCACCTTTGTGTTCCAAGGTTTCCCACCCACTTCCATGTAAGGATAAATAAAATAATTCAAGGGCAATGCTTTGCTAGCTTCGGTAAAAGTAATGTCCCTGCCGGTAGAAAAATGAATCCGATCAGGCGGATGGATGCCGAAGTATAGCTCACGTTTTTCGGGGTGTTTGGCTGCCTCCGATGCATCAACGGGAACCCAACCCTGCCCGGGAAGGAACAATTGCACCCAGCAATGATAGCCCGCAATATCGCCCGACGATTTTCCCTGTGGCACTGGAAATCCAATTTCAAAGCGGGCGGGAATACCTTCGGAGCGTGCAAGTGAAATAAACAGGGCATGAAAGTCAGTGCAATTGCCATAGCGCTCATTGCAGGCCCAGAAGGTATCGCCGTTGCCCCAGCCAGTACCCACCTTTTTGTATTCTATATTGTCTACAATCCAATCGTAAATCGCCCTCGCTGTCGCTGCCTTGGATGGATTCTTCCGCAACTGGCGAATCTCGGCCAATATAGGATCCAATATGTGGTGACTAACCGGAACAAGAGTATTAGCCTTCAAGTACTTCTCGCGCTCCTGCGAAGATAGCACCTGCTCTTGCGAGGCCGCGTTATCATCGCGACGAACGGTCCAATTAAAACTTAGCTCGATAGGTGCATTAATATTGGCGGGGCGACGAAGATGGTAGTAGCCATTGTGATAACGTGCCTCCCAGCCCCGGCCCACCGGCAAGCTGGCACGGAGCTGGCTATTGAGTATCCGCTGTCCAATCCGGTCAGTGGGCCGGGGTATGTAAATATCCACCACCTCCGACGAGGGTATTTCTCCCGCCAGCATTTCATAGGTAAATTCAAACACCCTGTAACCTGCGGACGCGGCCTGGCAAGGCAACGTAAAACCCGCGAAAAAAAGCACCACCATGACGACGACTGCACGCATTACCTATTTACCCTGATTGGCTCAGTCTGAGGAGGCGCGCATTATTCCATAGATTGGTGCCCGCGTAATAGAGGAGCGGGATTGCCGCGACAGCGGGGTGGGGTGCGCGAAGCACCGGGTGTGGGGTTTTAACAACCCTGGTGATACTGGGGTGAGAATTCTCGCACCGCATCGACAAAGGCGGTCACATGGTCCGGGTTAACCCCGGGTGTAATGCCGTGCCCCAGATTGAATATGTGGCCCGTGCCGTGGCCGTAAGCCGCCAAAATGGATGCGACCTCAGTGCGAATACGCTGCGGGGAGGCAAATAACATGCTGGGGTCCATATTCCCCTGTAGAGCGACCCGGTCGCCCACCAGGTCCCGGGCTACCCCGATATCTGTGGTCCAGTCAATGCCCACTGCCTGGGCGCCGCATTCAGCGATAGTGTGCAACCACTGGCCACCGCCCTTGGTAAAGACGATCACCGGCACTTTGCGTCCATCGGACTCCACCGCCAGCCTGGAGATTATGCGCTGCATATATTTGAGGGAGAACTCCTTGTAGCCAGCGGCGCTGAGACTACCACCCCAGGTATCGAAAATCTGAACTGCCTGGGCGCCCGCGCGCACCTGGGCCGTCAGGTAATCCGTCACGGCATCGGCCAATAGCGACAGCAAATGGTGCATAAGCTCCGGCTGGTCATAGGCCATGGTCTTGATGTGAGCAAAGTCCTTTGACGAACCGCCCTCAACCATATAGGTTGCCAGCGTCCAGGGGCTGCCGGAAAACCCGATAAGCGGCACCTGGCCGTTCAGTTCCCGGCGAATAGTACGAACCGCAGACATCACATAGGCCAGGTCATCCTCCGCTTTAAACTTATTAAGACCCGCCAGATCAGCTTCACTGCGCACGGTCTTGCGAAACCGCGGCCCCTCACCCTCTTCAAAATACAACCCCAGGCCCAGCGCATCAGGCACAGTGAGAATATCCGAAAACAGAATGGCCGCGTCCATCGGGTAGCGGCGCAGTGGCTGCAGCGTCACCTCACAAGCCAGTTCAGCATTCTTGCACAGATCGAGAAACGACCCCGCCTGCTGACGGGTGGCGCGGTATTCGGGCAAATAACGGCCCGCCTGGCGCATCATCCACACCGGCGTACGATCCACCGGTTGGCGCAGCAGGGCGCGCAGGAAGCGGTCATTCTTGAGTTCACTCATGATGGTTTGCCTTGTACAAGTATAGTGTCCTGTATAAATCGCATAGTCAGGACACTACACTAAGATTAAATATTCAGGTAGTCGAGAATTCCCTCGGCCGCCTGTCGCCCTTCCCAGATGGCGGTCACCACCAGGTCGGAACCACGCACCATGTCGCCACCGGCGAATATTTTCGGGTTGCTGGTCTGGAACTTGAATGGCTGGAATTCCTCGGCAATCACGCCATTCCAGTCGTTGGTCCGGACACTTACATCCTCCAGCCACTCGGGCGGGCTGGGCTGAAAGCCGAAGGCGATAATCACCGCATCCGCCTCCATGACTTCCTCGCTGCCTGGTATGGGCGCGGGACGGCGCCGGCCATCGACATCCGGCTCACCCAGTTCAGTCTGCACCATCTTCACGCCACAGGCCTGGCCGAAGTACTCCACCACCTCAATCGGTTGGCGGTTGTAGAGAAACTCGACACCCTCATCCATGGCATTTTTTACTTCGCGCCGGGAGCCCGGCATATTCTGTTCATCCCGGCGGTAAGCACAGATCACGTGCTCGGCCTGCTGCCGCACCGCAGTGCGAACGCAATCCATGGCCGTGTCGCCACCGCCCAGCACCACCACCCGTTTGCCTTTAAGGTTCACATAGGCCTCAGATTCCTGCTCGAAGCCCAGGTTGTGGTTTACGTTGCCAATCAGGTAGGGCAGCGCCTCATACACTCCGGGCAGATCTTCACCCGGAAAATCTCCGCGCATATAGGTGTAGGTGCCCATGCCCATAAACACCGCATCGTATTGATCCAGAATTTCGTTGATGCCGATATCCTTACCCACCTCCGTGTTGAGGCGAAACTCGACACCCATACCTTCGAAAATCTCGCGGCGACGGCTCATTACCTGCTTCTCGAGCTTGAATTCAGGGATGCCAAAAGTGAGCAGACCCCCTATTTCTGGATAGCGATCGAATACCACCGGCTGCACACCATTGCGCACCAGAATGTCAGCGCAACCCAAGCCCGCCGGCCCGGCACCGATAAGCGCCACCTTTTTGCCCGTTGCCACCACCTGCGACAGGTCGGGGCGCCAACCCAGCGCCAGCGCCGTGTCGGTGATGTATTTTTCAGAGGCGCCGATGGTAACCGCGCCAAAACCATCGTTCAGGGTGCAGGCGCCTTCACACAGGCGGTCTTGAGGACATACCCGACCACAGACTTCCGGCAGGGTATTGGTCTGGTGGCTCAGCTCCGCCGCCTCAAACAGGTTGCCCTCGCTGACCAGTTTGAGCCAGTTGGGAATGAAGTTGTGCACCGGGCACTTCCACTCACAATAGGGGTTGCCACACTCCAGACAGCGGTGGGATTGTTCCGCCACCTGGCCTTTGGTGAACGGGTTGTAGATTTCTGCGTACTCGCGTTTGCGTGACTGCAGGGTCTTCTTGTCCGGATCGCTTCGACCGACATCGATAAACTGGAAATCATTGGCCAAACGTTTATTCATAGTTTGTTCCTATCCTCTGGCATCTATTCCGTGTTGCGCAGGCCCGACAACAAACGATCCAGGTCAGCCGCCTTCGGCTTGATCAGCCAGAATTTACCGACATAGTCCTCAAAATTATCCAGCAGATACGCACCCCACTCAGACCCCGTCTCAACGACAAACTCTTTTATTTCACTGCGCAGGTAGTTGCGATAGTGCTCCATGTACTCCGCACTAACCCGATGAATTTCCACCAATTCGCTGTTGTACATGTCGATAAAACCGCGATCCTGGTCCAGCACATAGGCGAATCCGCCGGTCATGCCCGCACCAAAATTCACACCGGTAGGACCCAGTACCGTGACGGTGCCGCCCGTCATATATTCACAACAGTGGTCGCCGGCGCCTTCGACCACCGCGTGACAGCCGCTGTTGCGCACACCGAAACGTTCGCCGGCAATACCCGCGGCGAACAGACGGCCGCCGGTCGCCCCATACAGGCAGGTATTGCCGATAATCACCGTGTCCTGAGATTTGAACTCGCTGTTGCGCGGCGGGTAAATCACCAGCTTACCACCAGCCATACCCTTGCCGACATAATCGTTGGAATCCCCCTCGAGGTACATATGCAGGCCCCCCGCATTCCAGACACCGAAGCTTTGCCCCGCCGTTCCGGTCAAGCGCAGGGTGATAGGGTTGGCCTCCATGCCGTCGTTACCGTAGCGCCTGGCTATCACACCCGACAGCCGGGCGCCTATTGAGCGATCACAGTTGGTGACTTCAAACTCAAACTCACCCCCGGATTGCGCTTCAATCGCCGGCAGGGTAGCCGCCACCATCTGTTCCGCTGTCTCACCTTTGTCAAAGGGGTCGTTGGACTGCACCTGGCAAAACTCGGGCTGCCCCGCGGAGCCGGCATCCTTATGCAGGATGGGACTGAGATCCAGCCCGGCTTGTTTATCGGTAGATCCGGGCAAACACCGCAGCAAATCAGTACGCCCGATCAGCGCCTCCAGCGATGGCACACCCAGCCGCGCCAGCCACTCACGTGTTTCCGTGGCGACGAAAGTGAAGAAATTCACCACCATCTCCACCGTGCCGTTGAAGTGGTCATCTCGCAGCTTCTGGTTCTGGGTGGCAATTCCAGTAGCACAATTATTGAGGTGACAGATACGCAGGTACTTACACCCCAGGGCGACCATGGGCGCGGTACCAAAACCAAAACTCTCGGCACCGAGGATAGCGGCCTTGATCACATCCAGACCCGTCTTCAGACCGCCGTCTGCCTGCAGACGAACGACACCGCGCAGGTTGTTGCCGCGCAGGGTCTGTTGCACTTCCGCCAGGCCCAGTTCAAATGGCGAACCCGCGTAACGGATTGACGTCAGCGGGCTGGCTGCGGTGCCACCATCGTGGCCGGAGATAGTAATGAGGTCAGCATAGGCCTTGGCCACACCTGCCGCAATCGTACCCACCCCTGGCTCGGATACCAGTTTTACCGAGACCAGGGCCTGGGGATTGACCTGTTTGAGATCATAAATCAACTGCGCCAGATCTTCGATAGAATAAATATCATGGTGTGGCGGCGGAGAAATCAGCGTCACCCCGGGTACGGAATAACGCAGCCTGGCGATCAGCTCATTCACCTTGCCCCCAGGCAGTTGGCCGCCCTCTCCGGGCTTGGCGCCCTGGGCTACCTTTATCTGTAATACCTCGGCATTAACCAGGTAATGGGGGGTGACACCAAAACGACCCGAGGCTATCTGCTTGATCTTGGACATGCGCTCGGTGCCGAAACGCTCGGGGTCTTCGCCACCCTCACCCGAATTGGAACGTGCTCCGATGCTGTTCATCGCCGCCGCCAACGCCTGGTGTGCCTCGGGACTCAGTGCCCCCAGGGACATGCCCGCCGAGTCAAAGCGCGGCAGTATATTTGCAATGGGCTCCACTTCATCCAGGCTAAGCGGCTGGGCGGCTTCTTTCAACCCCAGTAAATCCCGCAGGGTAGCAACCGGGCGCTCGTTGACCAGTTTCGCGTAATGCTGGTACACCGTGTAATCACCGCTGGCAACAGCCTGTTGCAAAGTCATAACCACGTCCGGGTTGAAGGCATGGTACTCCTGCCCGTGTACATACTTGAGCAGGCCGCCCTGCTCGATGCCCTTACGAAAAGACCAGGCCCTGCCACTCAGGATTTTCAGTTCCTGTTCCAGTTCATTGAAACCACTGCCCTCAATGCGCGAAACAACACCGCAAAAGGCCAGATCCACGACCTCATGCGCCAGTCCCACCGCCTCGAACAACTGGGCTCCACGGTAAGAACTCACCGTGGAAATACCCATTTTCGACATGATTTTAAGCAGGCCCTTGTTGATGCCCTTACGATAATTTTTATAGCAGGCGCTGGGCTCACCCAGAACTTCACCAGTGCGAATCAGCTCCTCCAGCACACTGTAAGCCAGGTAGGGATACACGGCCGTGGCGCCAAAGCCCAGCAGGCAGGCAAACTGGTGAGAATCCCGGGCGCTGGCCGACTCCACCACAATATTGGCATCGATACGCAGGCCCCGTTTAATCAGGTGGTGATGTACCGCCCCGGTTGCCAGCAGGCTGTGAACCGGCAGACACCCCGGGTCTATGGCCCGATCAGACAGGATCAGAATGGTCTTGCCACTGCGTATAGCGCGCTCGGCCGCCACCGCTATATCAGTAACTGCCTGGCGCAGGTCTTTCTCCTGCGGCATGTAGGTGCAGTCAATTTCCTCGATCAAAAAGCCAGGGTGGTCCAGCTGCAACAAGGTGGTAAATTTACCCTGGGACAGCACCGGTGACGTCAAAGTGACCCGGTCCGCGTGCTCCGGGCCTTCCGTAAAGACGTTCTTCTCACCACCCAGGTCCGTCTCCAGGGACATGACTATCGTCTCACGCAGAGGGTCAATCGGCGGGTTGGTCACCTGGGCGAATTTCTGGCGAAAATAATCGTACAGGGAGCGCTCGTACCTGGACAGCACCGCCATGGGCGTGTCATCCCCCATGGAGCCTACCGCTTCGTTGCCGGATTCCGCCAGTGGGCGTAGCACCTGGTCACGCTCCTCAAAGCTGACCTGGAACATTTTCATGTAAATATCCAGCTGTCCGATCTCGATTCCCGGAGCCATCTCCCCACCAAACGTGCCTTCTATACGCTGGGCCTTTTCCTTGAGCCAGGCCTTGTAGGGTTGGCGGGACTTGAGACGGTTGTTGATTTCGTCATCCTGCAACACTTCCCCGGTCTGAGTATCGATCATCATGATCTGGCCCGGACCGACGCGGCCCTTGGCCACCACATTCTCGCTCTTGTAGTTATAGGTGCCAATTTCAGAGGCCAGAGTGATAAATCCGTCCTTGGTCTTCACCCAGCGAGCCGGGCGCAGGCCGTTGCGATCCAACAGGCATACCGCGTAACGGCCGTCTGTGAGAACGACACCGGCGGGGCCATCCCAGGGCTCCATATGCATGGAGTGATATTCGTAGAAGGCTTTCAGGTCCGGGTCCATGGACTCGATATTCTGCCATGCGGGGGGCATCAGCATGCGCAGGGCCCGCGCCATATCCATGCCTCCGGCCAGCAGTACATCCAGCATATTATCCAGGCTGGAAGAATCTGAGCCGGAACGGTTTACCAGCGGGGCTATGTCCTTGATATTGGGCAATCGGTCAGTTTCGAAGCGCGCGGTACGGGCGTCCGCCCAGTTGCGATTACCTTCGATGGTATTGATTTCACCGTTGTGTGCCAGCAGGCGAAAAGGCTGGGCCAGGGGCCAACGCGGCATGGTATTGGTCGAGAAGCGCTGGTGAAAAACGCAGATAGCCGTTGCCAGGCGCTCGTCGCTCAGGTCGAGGTAGAAGTGCGGCAAATCCACCGGCATTACCAGCCCTTTGTACGCAATAACCCGGCCCGAAAGGCTGCAAATATAATATTCTTCATCCCCTTCGTTAGCCATTTCCGCCTTGCGCCGGGCCACCAGCAACCTGCTGGACAGTACATCGTCAGATACACCGGGGGCGTTGATGAACACCTGTTCAATGGCCGGCAGGCTCGCCAGGGCGATCTCACCGCATACCGAGCTGTCGGTGGGCACTACCCGCCAACCCAGGACTTTGAGGCCCTGCTCGGTGAGCGCTTGCTCCGTCGCCTTGCGAGCGACTGCGGCACGCTGGGGGTCTTTACTCAGGAAAATATGGCCAACACCGTAGTGCTCACTCAGGTCAGAGTCAAAACATTCGCGGGCAAGCGTACGCATAAACTGATCGGGCATCTGCATTAGCAGTCCGCAACCATCGCCGGTCTTGCCGTCCGCTGCGATACCGCCGCGGTGCGTCATGCTGGTAAGCGACTCGATGGCGGTCTGCAACAGCTGGTGACTGACGTCACCCGACGTGTGTGCAATCAAACCAAAACCGCAATTGTCTCGAAATTCTTCAGGTCTAAAAAGGCCTGCGCTCATAGTAAATCCAGAATAATAAACAAAAACAACAAGTTAGATTGAAGCACCCGGCGCCCCGGTAATACTTGGGCAAAAAGGGGAGTGTATTCTACACAGATGACCATGACTGGACAAACGCCCCGATCAGGCGCCGTGATCAGTGCCCTGCAGCAGATTCACCAGTTCGGATTCTGAGACATCGTCGACAATATCTGCGTCACCGATAGCCTTGAGCAGGATCAGCCGCAATCTTCCGTCAACGACCTTTTTGTCCCGCGCCATAAGTTCCAGGAAAGCCTGGGCAGTCATGTCCAGAGGAGCTTGTACCGGTAGATGCATGCCCCGTAGTAATTCGCAAAAGTCACCCACTTCGCTGGCAGGGATCCAGCCGCGCCGCGCCGACAACTCCAGAGCCAGTAACATACCCGTCGCCACCGCCTCACCGTGCAACCACTGACCATAGCCTTGCGCGGTTTCAATGGCGTGGCCGAAGGTATGGCCGAAATTGAGGATGGCGCGGATACCTCCCTCACGCTCGTCAGCCGCCACCACCCGCGCCTTGCTTGTGCAGCTGCGTTCTATCGCTTCCGCCAGGGCCGCTTCTTCCCGGGCCAGCAACCTTGGCATTTGCTCCTGCAGCCAGCGGTAGAATGGTTCATCACAGATCAGCCCGTATTTGACCACCTCAGCCAAACCGGCTGACAGCTCCCGGGCAGGCAAGGTCTGCAGGGTATTGGTGTCGATCAATACCGCACGGGGCTGGTAAAATGCCCCTATCATATTTTTTCCCAGGGGATGGTTGACCGCAGTCTTGCCACCCACCGAGGAGTCCACTTGTGCCAGCAGGGTGGTGGGCACCTGAATAAAATCGACGCCCCGCTGGTAGCAGGCCGCGGCGAACCCTGTAATATCACCCACCACACCGCCACCGACCGCAATGAATGTTGTCGTGCGATTGTGATTTTCCGCCATCACCCTGTCGAATATATTCGCAAGGGTATCCAGCGTTTTATACTGCTCTCCGTCGGGTAGCACTATCTCGGTAATCAGCTTGCGCCGCCCCAGTAAAGCACGCACCTTCTCTACATAAAGGGGCGCTACGGTTTCATTGCTGACAATAACCACCTGGGAGCCGGCGACATGCCGGGCCAATAGCTGCGAATCAGCCAACAGGTCGCGGCCTATGTATACCGGGTAGCTGCGCTCCCCCAGATCCACATGCAGGGTGTGCATTAACAGGGACACGTCAATTCCTTGAGTTTGCTGTGGGGGAGAGCCTATCATACCGCTCTGCAAGGGCTGATGTTTTTCTTAGCGGCACCGATTAGTCGTTTTCCACTAACTCGCGCACCAGGCGTTGCGCCACAGTTCTGGGACTGCAGTCATCGGTTTCAATAATATGATCGGCGATTTCACGATACAGCGGGTCGCGAACCACCATCAGGGAACGCAGGACCTGCTCCGGGTCACCATTTTGTAACAGCGGCCTGCGCCGGTCGCGGCGGGTGCGCCGCACCTGCTCGTCTATGCTGGCGTAAAGGTAGATAACAAAGCCTCTCCCGGCGAGAGCCCGACGATTTTCCGGGCGCAGCACGACACCGCCACCGGTGGCCAGTACTATATCGTCCCACTCGGTCATTTGGGCTACCACCTGTTGCTCCCGATCCCGGAATCCCTCCTCGCCCTCCACATCGAAAATCCACGGGATATCAGCCCCGGTCCGCTCCTCGATCTCGGAATCTGTATCAGCGAACTGCAACTTCAGGTGCTGGGCAAGGTATTTGCCAATGGTGGTCTTGCCGGCCCCCATGGGGCCGACCAGAAATATTCTGCGCAGGGCTGGCATTTGACTCTATGTAACCCTAATCAAGCAGGGTGTCAGCCAGAATGCGCGGGGTGATAAAAATAAGCGTTTCTGTTTTCTTGTGAGTCACTGATTCACTTCTAAAGAACGCGCCTATGTAGGGGATATCGCCAAAAAATGGCACCTTATTCACTGCCTCGATGTCCTCGGTTTTGAACACTCCGCCCAGAACCACAGTCTCTCCATTACCGACCAAAACCTGGGTGTTAAGCTGGGTTGTATCGATTGAGGGGATAAAGCCGCCGCGGCCACTGGGTACCAGTTCGCCTACTGAATCCTGGTTGACCTGCAGGTCCAGCATAATCCGGTCATCAGGCGTGATGTTCGGAGTGACCTCCAGCGCTAGCACCGCATCCTTGAACGACGTGGTCGTCTCACCGCTGGCGGAAGATTCCTGATAGGGTATTTCTGTACCCGACTTGATCGATGCCTTCTGTTTATCGCCGGTAATCACCTTGGGCTGGGACACGACCTCACCATTGCCTTCCGCTTCCAGCGCTGACAGCTCCGCAGTCAGAAACAGGTTATCATTGGTAAAGCCCACGGCGAAGCCGCTGTTGGCTGCAACCCCGAGATCCACTAACAGCGCACCTGGATAGTCAACCCCCGGCTGTGTGCCATTAACAACCGAATCATTAAGTCCAACCACGTTCTGGGTATCACCGGATATGGACAGTATGTTGCTGTTGAGGTCCGGATTCAGGTAACCGCCACCCCACTCAATACCGAGGTTTTTGGTCGCATCCGACTGGGCAATCACAATGCGAGCTTCGATCATAACCTGGCGAATCGGAATGTCCACAAGCTCGATAAGATCCCGAATTTCGGCCAACTTGGTGGCCGTATCGGTAATAATCAAAGAGTTGGTGCGCTGATCCACAACCACAGATCCGCGCGGCGATATCAGGCTGCCACCTTCCTCGGAACCCGCCTGGAACAAAGCCACTATGTCGTTCGCCTTGGCATAACGAATGCGCACGAACTCCGACTGCAGCGGGGCCAGTTCGGAAATCTGCTTGTTGGCCTCGATCTGCTGGCGCTCCCGCTCAGCAATTTCCGCCGCCGGCGCCACCATCAGGACGTTGCCGACCTGGCGTTTGTCCAGGCCTTTGGTCTTCAGTACCAATTCCAGCGCCTGGTCCCAGGGCACGTTTTGCAGGCGCAAAGTAATGCGCCCCGATACAGTATCGCTGGCCACCAGATTCATTTCAGTGAAGTCGGCGATTAACTGAAGTACCGCTCGCACCTCGATATCCTGAAAATTAAGGGAGATTCTGTCGCCCACATAGGTGAATTCGTTCTTGCGCTTTTCCGCTTCTTTCTTGGACAGCGGCTTGACGCTAAGCACGTATTGATTGTCCGTCTGGTAAGCCAGGTAATCGAATTCACCAGTGGTCTTAATGGTCAGCGTGGCACCGCGCTCTACAGTATTAACCTCCACGCTGTCGACCGGGGTGGCGAAGTCCGTAACATCGTAGCGCCGTATCAACCGCTCGGCCACAGTCGTATTAAGGAACTCCACCTTGACATTACCGGCCTCGCTGAACACGTTGACATCCACAGAGGGATCGGTCAGCTCCAGTGTGAGGCGCCCCTCTCCATCCCCGGTGCGCTGGAATTGCAGGTCGCTGATCTCGGATTTTACTTCAGCGACGGGCACCACGCCGGTTTCAATGCGGTGTGGATCCGTAGCCTGCTTCACGTAATCAGTGCCTTCCTGTCCTACTACGAGGTACAGGTTATTGCCCTCTACGCGAGTCTCGTATGGTACCAGTTTGACCAGATTGACCACCAAACGGGTGCGATCACCTGACTCCAGCACCACCGCCCCGGTGGCATTACCATAGGGCAGTGAAAATCGTTTGCGCTCCAGACTGCTGCTTGTATCGGGGAAATCAATAGCGATCCGCGCCGGTTTCTCTATCGAGTAGGTTTTGACCTCCGGCGGCGTCTCATTGAACTCCACACGGACCTCAAACTTGCTACCCGGCCGTGAACTGAACTCGATATCCGTCACTGTCGGTGAAGCCTGTACCATGCCCGCCAACAAGCTCACCGTCAACGCGGCGACCGCCGTATGCAACCATTTCCCCAAGCTGTAATTTCGTTTCCCCACGGCCTTTGTCCCCAAATATTGTTTTTTACTTGACATGGTTATCACCCATGGCCTCTGGCTTACATACCGGTTAATTTAATTGTACGCGGGCGCTCGACCCAGCCGTCCTCGGTGCCGTCGCTCACTATCTCGACGACTGCCACATAGGAATCGCTCATCTCCACAATTTTACCGTGGTGACGACCCAGGAAATTCCCTGCCGCGACCCTGTGCACGCCGCCTTCCGGATCTTTTATTAACGTCCAGTTGGCCTCTCCTCGCTCCAGAGTGCCCACCATCCGCAGCGAATCAAAAGTGAATTGCTCCAAAAACTCCTTGGCGCGCGCATTATCGGGCTTAACGGAACTGATAGCCTGCAACTGGGCTATCTCCCGCACCTCGATGGGGCGATCAAACGGGCTGCGCAAGGTGGTGGCGCTGTAGGAGAATGCCTCGTACGCCTTGAAGGTAGGTATGGGGGCGATAATGCCGCCCGGGCGGGCGCGTTTTTCCACCATGAAACTGTCCAGATCGGAAAAGTCATGGCCGCCACACGCGACCAGCAAGGACGCTGAAGCGAAAATCATTGCGAGCGTACGTAGGAAACGGTTCATGGCTAGCTGTCCCCATCCTTGTAGCGGTACGTCTTGGCAATAATCTTCATCTGCAGGTTATTCGCATTGCCGCCCTTCGCCGAAATATTAAAGTCGTGGAGGGTCACAATGCGCGGCAAGCCCGCCATGCCACTGATAAAAGCCCCCAAATCGTGGTAGGAGCCGGACGCATTTATGGCAATGGGCAGCTCCACATAAAACTCCCTTGCCTGCTCTTTTTGCAAGTCAATGCTGGCAATATTCAAGCCATTGAGCAGACCTTTGTTGGTAATGTCCTCCAACAAACCAGGCACCTCAGTATCACTGGGCAACTGACTTATCAGGGCGCCGAAGGACTCTTCCATCTCCACCATCTGCTGTCGATAGGCATCTAGGTTGGCCGCCTGAAAGGCTTTCTTTTCAAAATCTTTCTTTAGCGTTATTTCCTTGGCTTCCACTTCAGCCAGTTGCAACTGCAAATCTTCAACGTGGTAGTAGTAGCCCCCCACCACTACGGCGGACAGCAGCGCCACCCAGATGAACAGCTTTATCGGCGCAGGCCACGACCCAACGTTGTCAAAGTCGAGGTTATTAATGTCGAAATCGCGCAGCGAGTTCATTGTGTCTTCAAATGCCATCGCTTAGCCCTCCGCGGCCTCATCACCGGTCTTCGGTAACTGTAGTTTCACGGTCAGGTTGAACGTGGTCGCCTGATCCCCGAACTTTGGCGCCGAGTTCACCTTATCCAGGTTCGGGTTCGCCAACCAGTCCGAAGCATCCAGCCGTCGCATCAGGCTCGAAACCCGGTTATTGGACTCGGCGATGCCGCTGATGGATATTGTCTTACCCTTGGTAGTGAGGTTGGTGTAAAACACACCATCAGGTACTGTCCGCACCAACTGATCCAGCACGCGCACGATGATCGGCCGGTTGCCCTGCAACTCCTGGATCACCCGCATGCGGTCCAACAACTGGTTGCGCCGCTTCTGCAACTCGCGAATTTCCGCTACCTGCTTGTCCAGCACCTTGATGTTTTCGGTCAGGTGCTGGTTGCGTGCTTTCTGGTAATCGATCTGGCCATTGACGATGCGGTCGGCCAGTAGTATCAAGCCAACTCCGAGCGCCAGCACCAACACCAGGCTAACAAGGAACTGCTTCTTGAGTTCCTGGCGCCGCTCCTCGCGCCACGGCAGTAAATTGATCTGTGCCATCAGTCAAAACTCCGTAAGGCCAGGCCGCAGGCAATCATCATCGCCGGCGCGTCACTACTGAGCGCCACTGCGTTGACCCGGGACGATATAGACATCTCGGCAAACGGATTTGCCACCGTCGTGGGAGTACCCAATTTCTCTTGCACCAGGTCCGCCAGACCCTCCATGGAGGAAACGCCACCGGCAAGAATGATGTGATCCACATCATTGTACTGGCTCGAGGAGAAAAAGAACTGCAGCGAACGGGCAACCTGCTGCACCACCGCATCCTTAAATGGCTCGAGTACTTCCGGCTCGTAATCGTCAGGGAGCCCGCCCTGTTTTTTGGCCAGGCCGGCTTCCTCCAGCGGCAAACCGTAGCGCCGCATGATCTCATCGGTCAACTGCTTGCCCCCGAACAATTGCTCACGGGTATAAATGGTCTGGCCATTATTGAGCACACTCAGGGTGGTCATGGTGGCGCCGATGTCCACCACGGCAACTGTACTGTCTTCATCCAAAGCCAGCTGGTGCCCGACCATCGAGAAAGCGCGCTCCATCGCATAGGCCTCAACATCCATAATCTTGGATATCAGATCAGAGCTTTCTATGGCCTCGACCCGGGCGTCAATGGTCTCCCGACGACAGGCGGCGAGCAGCACTTCAACCTGATTGTCTCGCTCCGGAGAAGGGCCCTGGATTTCGAAATCGATGGCGACCTCTTCCAACGGGTAGGGGATATACTGGTCCGCCTCAAGAGTGAGCTGGGTCTCCATATCGTCCTCGCTCAACCCGTCCGGCATATCTATCATCTTGGTGATGACAGAGGAACCGGCAACCGCCGCCGCAACTGTTTTCAGCTTGGTTCTGGATTGCGCCACAACGCTGCGTATGGCATTGGCAACCCCATCCACATCGTTGACGTTCTTCTCGATAACCGCTTCTTGCGGCAACGAGCTCACCGCGTAACTCTCTACGCGGTAACGACCCCCAGAATGGCTCAACTCCAGTAGCTTCACTGTCGTTGAACTAATATCCAGCCCCAGAACGGGTGTCCCCTTTCTTTTCCCTATAAGTCCTAACAACTTTTTTCCCTATCAGTATCACTAACTTAGGATATTTTTATACACCGATACATTAATTACAGATATAACACAGTCCCAAATATATCAAAACCCAAAAAAGGCTTATAATTACCAAACGAGCCGGTTGAACTCCGTTTAGAAGCAATACAAGCCACTGTTTTATAAAGGGATAGATGAAATTCTTACGTTTTCTTTTGCGCCTCTCTCTACTGGGCTGTTGCGGAGCCTTGTGGTTGCTCGCAGGCGTGTACCTGTATCTCAGTCCCAACTTGCCCGATGTTGAGACACTGCGCGACGTAAAATTGCAAACGCCCATGCGGGTCTACACCGGCGATGGGCAACTGATTGGGCAGTTCGGCGAACAGAAACGCAGCCCCCTGCCCTTCGACGCCATACCCGACCAGTTCATCAAGGCCCTGCTGGCAGCGGAGGATGATAATTTTTTCGGCCACCGTGGCATCGATGTCATGGGGCTAATGCGCGCCGTATCCGAGTTGGTACTCACCGGCGAGAAAGGCTCGGGCGGCAGCACCCTGACCATGCAGGTAGCACGCAACTATTTCCTGACCCTCGATCGTACCTTCATGCGCAAGTTCAACGAAATCCTGCTGGCTGTAGAAATCGAGCGAGCATTGGACAAGCAGGAGATCTTTGAGCTGTATTTCAATCGCGTTTTCCTGGGCCACCGGGCCTACGGCTTCGAGGCGGCCTCGCAAGTCTATTACGGTAAGGGTATTGGCGAACTGGGCCTGGCACAGCACGCCATGCTGGCCGGCATTCCCAAGGCGCCCTCACGCAACAACCCCATCAGCAGGCCCGATGCGGGCAAACAGCGCCGCGACTGGATTCTGGGTCGCATGCTTGAGTTGGGCTATATCAACACCGCCCGGTACAACACCGCGGTACGACAACCCGTCGTCGCGCGACACCACGGCGCACAGCTCAACTTCACCGCTCACTACGCGGCGGAAATGGCGCGGCAGCAAATGCTGCAGCGCTATGGCATGGCCGCCTATAATGACGGCTACCAGGTTTACACCACCATCAACAGTGACTTGCAGCAGGTCGCGCGCCTGGCTGTTATCGATGGCCTCATCACCTACGACAAACGGCACGGTTACCGGGGTCCGGAGCGGCAGCTACCGCAGGCCGGTGGCGACACCACCCAACTGTGGCGCGAGACACTCGCCGAAACGGTCGTTATCGCCGGACTGCTACCTGCCGTGGTCACCGAGATAGGCCAGGACAAAATCATGCTACTGCTGGCTGACGGCAGCCAACAGGAACTGTGGTGGGAAAACGGCCTGCGCCAGGCCGCTCCCTATCTCACAGAAAATGCCAAAGGCCAGCGCCCCAAAACTCCGGCTGAAGTGCTGTCGGTGGGTGATCTGATTCGCATCACTCAACAGGACGACGAGTGGCACCTGGCTCAGGTTCCCGCAGCCCAGGCCGCCCTGGTATCCCTGAACCCGGATAACGGTGCCATCATCAGTATGGTGGGTGGCCTGGGTTTCGAATTGAGCAAGTTCAACCGCACCACCCAGGCACTAAGGCAGCCTGGTTCCAACTTCAAACCTTTTGTTTACAGCGCCGCCCTGGAAGCCGGATTCACCGCCGCCAGCATCATTAATGACGCGCCCGTGGTCATGGAGGACAGCTCCCTCGAGGACATCTGGCGGCCGGAGAACGATGGCGGAAAATTCTACGGTCCAACCCGGCTGCGCTGGGCACTGACCAAATCCCGCAATCTGGTGTCGATCCGCCTGGTGCAACAGCTGGGTGTCAACAAACTGATCGACTATGTGGAACGCTTCGGCTTTGACACCTCCGACTTCGCACCGGACTTATCCCTGGCACTGGGCACCCACGCTATGCGTCCACTGGAACTGGTCACCGCTTATGCCATGTTGGCCAACGGCGGTTACCGCGTGGAACCCTACCTGATTCAACGTATCGACAATCTGGCCGGAGAGACTGTATTCGACGCAAGCCCACTGACCGTATGTGGTGACTGCGAAAACGCCACAGCGCCGCCAGATAATGGTGCAGAGCTGAGTATGGAGCAAATACTCATCGGACAAGCGCCGGAAGGGGGTGGTCCTCCCGCTGCGCCACGGGTCATGGATGAGCGGGTGAACTACATCATCAACAGTATTCTCAGGGATGTCATCACCCGAGGTACCGGGCGTCGGGCGCTGGTTCTGGAGCGCAGTGATATCGGCGGCAAGACCGGCACCACCAACGGCCCTATGGACGCCTGGTTCTCTGGCTTTAACCGGGATGTAGTCACTTCCACCTGGGTTGGCTTTGACAACTACACTCCGCTGGGCCGCAAAGAATTTGGCGGTACCGCGGCACTACCTATCTGGATTAATTATATGCGTGAGGCCCTGCGCGACAGTCCCGAGTCGGAGCGGCCTCTGCCCACCGGCCTCGTTCATGTCAAAATAGACCCCGACACCGGGCAGCTGGCCAGTTCCAGGCAGCGCAACGCAATTTTCGAGTACTTCCGCGAAGAACACGTACCCCGACAGAATCCGCAGGAAGAGGGCCCTGGCTCAGGCAGCCAGGGTACTGACGATTTGGTGAGGGATATCTTTTAACCGCGTCCTCCAGGCGTTTGCCCTGAAGCTGCAGTGCGTTGAGCAAGCCCGCGGCAAACGCGGCATCGTGCGCTCTAGCGCTTGGTGCTACGGCTGCCGAAACGCTTGTTGAAGCGATCCACGCGACCACCGCTATCCGCAACCTTCTGCTTGCCGGTATAGAACGGGTGACACTGGGAACACACATCGATATGAAGGTCTTCGCACAGGGTCGAGCGAGTCACTACCTGGTTGCCACAACTACAGGTCGCGGTTATTGTCTCGTACTTGGGATGGATATCTGCTTTCATAATATAAGCTCCTCGTCATTGGCACCGCCACCCAACCCCTGTCGAGCACCGTACCTGGCTATTGGAGTTGACCAATCCTCGCGGGCGCGGGGTCGTCCGGTCAAAAAATAGGCGGGCATCTTACCAGACGCGGCGCGATACGCAAGTACTTGCTACAATAGCGCTCTACCAACACTTTTCAGCCTCACAAGGGGCGTCATGTCCATACTTCGCCTCGCAATCCCCTCGCCCCTGCGCCGCTCCTTTGATTACCTACCCCCTGCCGGAACGTGCGAGGCGCAATTACACAGCCTGCAACCGGGATTGCGCGTACGCGTGCCCTTTGGACGACGCGAGGTCATCGGCTACCTGCTGGCGGTAAAGCTGGACAGTGATGTGCCGGAGAAATCGCTGAAAACCGCACTGGCAATACTGGACCCGGCACCATTGGTTAACCCGCGGCTGCTGCAGCTCTGTTACTGGGCAGCACACTACTATCATCACCCCCTGAGTGAAGTGCTCGCCGCAATCTTTCCAAAACGATTGAGGGAAGGCAAAGCGCACCAATCATTGGGGAGCGCAGGATGGCAGCTCACCACACATGGCCTGGGACTCGCCCCCGACGCCCTGGCAAGATCACCGCGCCAGGCTCAGACCCTGGCCTCGTTGCGAACGCAGGGAACTGTGGCAACAGTACAGCTCAAAGACCAGGGTATCAGTTCGACAGTATTGCGCAGCCTGCGGGACAAGGGCCTGATTGAAGAAACCATGGTGCCGTTACAGGCAGAGCCTGCCAGCAGTGCACAGGGATTGAGCCTCAACCCGGAACAGGCCGTCGCGATCAACGAATTATTAAAAACCCCTGCCGGGTTTGTTTGCCACCTGCTGGAAGGCGTCACCGGCAGTGGTAAAACTGAAATCTATCTGCAGTTGATAGCCGATTGTCTACAGCGCGGCAAGCAGGCACTGGTGCTTATCCCCGAAATCGGCCTGACGCCACAGACCCTGAACCGCTTCGAGCAGCGGTTTTCTGCCAATATCGTAGTTTTCCACTCGGGGTTGGGTGAAGCACAACGGTATCGTGCCTGGGAAGCGGCCCGTGACGGCAGTGCTCATATCGTTATCGGCACGCGCTCCGCTATTTTTACACCCCTGCGCAAGCCCGGTCTGATTATCGTGGACGAAGAGCACGACAGCTCCTACAAACAACAGGACGGTTTTCGCTACAACGCCCGGGATGTGGCAGTCAAACGAGCTCAGTTGGAAGCCTGCCCGGTACTGTTGGGCAGCGCCACGCCTTCGCTGGAGAGTCTTCACAACACCCTCGCCGGGCGTTACCGGCACCACCGGCTCACGCAGCGCGCAGGCAGTGGCCGTATGCCCACTATCGAGGCGCTTGATGTGCGTCGGCAAGCACTACAGGCAGGTCTGTCCACAGGGTTGCTAGATGCCATAAAAGACCGGCTCGAATCTGGTCAGCAGTCATTATTATTCCTCAACCGCCGCGGCTACGCCCCGACCCTGCAGTGCCACGATTGCGGCTGGATAGCCGAATGTATGGCCTGTGACGCACGCCTTACCGTCCACCGTCGCCTGCGCCGCCTGCGCTGCCATCACTGTGGCGCCTCCCGGGCATTGCCCCGGCAGTGCCCTCACTGCCACAGCAACAACTTGCTGGCCGCCGGCCTGGGTACTGAACAAACCGAGGAGTTCCTGCGCGAACAGTTTAGCCGGTGGCCGGTGTTTCGCGTGGACAGCGACTCCATGCAAGGCAAAACCGCGATGCAGGACCTGATAACAGAAATCAATAAAGGCGAACCCTGTATTTTGCTGGGGACCCAGATGCTCACCAAGGGCCATCATTTCCCTGGTGTAAACCTGGTAGCGGTTATCGACACCGACGCCATGCTGTTCAGCGCCGATTTTCGTGGTGAAGAGCGCATGGCGCAATTACTGACTCAGGTAGCAGGTCGGGCCGGCCGCGCCGGTTTGCCCGGCAGCGTCATTCTGCAAACCCACTACCCGGATCACCCCGCGCTGCAGGCCATGCTGCACTCCAGTTATGCACAGCAGGCCCGGGAACAACTCTCCCGCCGACAGGCGACAGGCATGCCCCCGGTCGGGCAGCTGGTGATTTTGCGCACCGACTGCGGCGACGCGCAGTGCGGTGAACTGTTCCTGCAAAACCTTCGCGACCAGGCTGCAGCCGACTTGCCCGTCGGGACCGCTATGATCGGGCCACTGCCTTCACCAATGCAGCGTAGAGCCGGCAAATTTCGCAGCCAGTTACTGCTGACCGCCCCCAACCGCAAGACGGCGCAGGCCGCCGCCGACATACTGGTAGCCATTGCCGAGACCCTGCCCGCCAGACGCGGGCTGAAATGGTCCATAGACATCGACCCACAGGACGTTTTCTAATGTACCGATGCAGGCGGGTACATCCCGCTGCTCTCGGGAAGCTTTATGCCCTGCTCAGTTGGAACCCCACGCGTACCGTACAGCGGGATCCACAGTGCACTGGCATAGCTTCACCAAGCGCCATTCATGTATAGTGTATCGCGCGGGTAAACCAGCCCGATAACTCATTGAAGCAAACCAGGTATATCCCCTCATAATGAAGGAAGAACTTACCCGGCTAATCCAACAAGCGCTGGATTCGCTGGTTGCCCAGGGCCAATTGCCTGACGACATCGCACCACAGGTGCAGATCGAGCGCACCCGCGACGCCAGTCACGGCGATCTGGCCTGTAATATCGCCCTCACACTGGCCAGGCCGACGCGCAAGAACCCACGCGAGCTGGCCACAATGATTTGCGATGCCCTGCCAGGCGCATCGCTGGTGACACGCACCGAAATCGCCGGCCCCGGCTTCATTAATTTTTTCCTGTCCGAGCGCAGCAACCAGGCCGTAGTGCGCACTATCCTGGAACAACGGGATACCTTCGGTAGCTGCAATGAGGGCCGCGGTCGTAAGGTGCAGGTGGAATTTGTCTCCGCCAACCCCACCGGCCCCCTGCACGTAGGCCACGGCCGCGGCGCCGCGGTGGGAGACAGCCTCTGCCGCCTGCTGACGGCCACCGGTTGGGATGTCGCCAGCGAGTTCTATTACAACGACGCAGGCGCCCAGATAGATAACCTGGCCCAGTCAGTGCGGGCCCGCTGCAAGGGCCTGGGCCCCGAAGACTCCGCATGGCCACAGGACGGCTACCGCGGCGACTATATTGTGGAACTGGCCCAGGCCTACCTGCGCGGCGACAAGGTGGACGCCCAGGATCAGCACGTGCTCGGCTCTGGCGACCCGGACAACCTGGAAGACATTCGTAAATTCGCAGTCGCCTACCTGCGGCGGGAACAGGATCTGGACCTGCAGGCCTTTGCCGTACACTTCGACCTGTACTTTCTCGAGTCCTCCCTGTACCGGGACGGTGAGGTGGAAGCCACCGTGCAACGCCTGGTCGCACAGGGCTATACCTATGAGAAGGACGGCGCCCTGTGGCTGCGCACCACCGATTTCGGCGACGACAAGGATCGGGTCATGCGCAAAAGCGACGGTGGATACACCTATTTCCTGCCGGATGTGGCCTACCACCTGAACAAGTGGCGGCGCGGGTTTGAGCGCGTCATCAACGAACAGGGCGCAGACCACCACAGCACGGTGACCCGGGTAAGGGCAGGCTTGCAGGCCCTGGAACAGGGGATCCCCAAGGGTTGGCCCGATTATGTCCTGCACCAGATGGTCACTGTCACGCGCGACGGACAGGAAGTGAAACTTTCCAAGCGCGCCGGCAGCTATGTCACCCTGCGGGATCTGGTCGATGAGGTTGGTCGGGACGCGACCCGTTATTTCCTGGCCGCCCGGGCACCCAGTTCCCAGCTGACTTTTGATATTGACCTGGCCCTGTCACAAAGCAACGACAACCCGGTGTATTACATTCAGTACGCCCACGCCAGAGTTTGCAGCATCATGCGCAAACTGGTGGAACAGGGCTGGGAGTGGCATGCGAAGGCTGCATTGCAACACCTGGACCAATTAGTTGAAGAGCAGGAAAAAGCCCTGCTGCGCCGACTGGACCACTACCCGGAAGTGGTCGCCAGCGCCGCGATAAACAGCGAACCTCACACGGTGGCTGCCTACCTGCGGGAACTGGCCGGCGATTTCCATGCCTGGTACAACGCCCACAAGACGCTGGTAGAAGACCAACACCTGCGGGATGCCCGACTGGCCCTGAGCGAAGCCGTGCGGCAGGTGATCGCCAATGGGCTTGCGTTGCTGGGTGTATCCGCGCCGGAGGCCATGTAGGTCATGGCGCAGGATTTCGCCAAGCGCAAGCGGGTGGTAAGCAGCAGAAAAGCCCCGCCCCGCAAAAAACAAGCCCAGCGCAGGCCCCGTGGCAAACAATCCCCGAAAGCTGCCGGCAATGGCTGGCGCTGGTATGGGGCGGGAGTGTTAACCGGGGTTTTCCTCAGTTTCCTGTTGTACCTGGGTACCTTGCCCACCCCCGGCGGTACTGCGCAAGAGCAACCCGGTGGAGCCCAGGCGACAGCGCAGCCCCCCAAACCCCGCTTTGATTTCTATACCATGCTGCCGGGACAGACCACGGATGTTGAAGTCGAACCTGCGCCCGAGACTGTCAAGCCCAGGAGCGGTAATACCCCCACCGATTACTACCTGTTGCAAACGGGGTCTTTCCGACAGCGGGAAGACGCCGACCGGCGCCGGGCAGAGCTACTGCTATTGGGCCTTACTCCCATGGTGGAGGAAACCAACGGTGATAACGGCCGCTGGTACCGGGTGTACGTTGGCCCCTTCGAATCCCAATCAAAAATGGCCAGGGCCCGCAGTCTCACTGCCAACCAGAATATCGACACCCTGCTGCTAAAACGCAGTAAACCCTAAAACAGTGTCCTGTCCACTTGAAATCTGCGGCCGCCACCCCATATCAGCCGGACTAGCCGGAGCAGGAGACCCAGCGTGGAGCAGTTCAGAGGTACGACCATTCTTTGTGTACGTCGCGGCAACAGCGTGGTTATTGGCGGCGACGGACAGGTATCCATGGGCAATACGATAATGAAGGGCAATGCCCGCAAGGTAAGGCGCCTCTACCAGGACAAGGTCCTGGCGGGATTCGCTGGCGGCACCGCCGACGCTTTCACCCTGTTCGAGCTGTTTGAGGCGAAGTTGGACAAACACCAGGGCAATCTGGTGCGCGCCGCGGTGGAATTGGCCAAGGCCTGGCGCTCCGAGCGCGCCCTGCGGCAACTGGAAGCGCTGTTGGCCGTGGCGGACAAGGATACCTCCCTCGTCATAACCGGCAATGGCGACGTGATCGAACCCGAAGACAACCTGATAGCCATCGGCTCCGGCGGACCCTTTGCCCAGGCCGCAGCCCGCGCCCTGCTCGATAACACCGAGCTGGACGCCCGTACCGTCGTGGAGAAGGGCCTTGGCATCGCCGCTGATATCTGCATCTACACCAACCATAATCGAACCATAGAACAACTGGAATTTTAGTCCCTAGTGTACCTCGTCACTCATAATGCAACATTCAGAGCCTCCCAATTCGCTCGCTGTAAGGCGCAGTTCGCAGGGAATGTAGGTACCTTTCCAAGAGCTGCAACGCGGCAGCGGGCGAATTGGGTGGCTCCCTGCGGGCGAGCCGCCAAGGGGCCATCAGCTGCGTTGCGCTTGCTTGACGTAGGCCCGCTATGCCTGCGAAAACGCGTCTTGCTGCTAGCCCCTTGGCGACTCGCTGAATGTTACATTATGAGTGACGAGGTACACCAGTATGTCTAGCATGACCCCACGCGAGATCGTTCACGAACTCGACAAACACATCATCGGCCAGGACGAGGCCAAGCGCGCCGTGGCCATCGCCCTGCGCAACCGCTGGCGTCGCATGCAACTGCCCGAGGAGTTGCGCGCTGAGATCACCCCCAAGAACATCCTGATGATCGGTCCCACCGGCGTGGGCAAAACTGAAATCGCCCGCCGTTTGGCCAAACTGGCCAATGCGCCCTTCGTCAAGGTCGAGGCTACCAAGTTTACCGAGGTGGGCTATGTCGGTCGCGATGTAGAATCCATTATCCGCGACCTGGCCGATGTGGCGGTAAAAATGTACCGCGAGCAAGAGATGACCAGGGTACGCTTTCGGGCTGAGGAAGCCGCAGAAAAGTGTGTCCTGGATATACTCCTGCCCCCGGCGCGCGACACAGAAACCGACTCATCATCCGCCACCCGTCAACTGCTGCGCAAAAAACTGCGCGAAGGCGATCTCGACGACAAGGAAATTGAAATAGAAATCAGCGCCGGCACCCCAGGCATGGAGATTATGGCGCCACCCGGTATGGAGGAAATGACCAACCAACTGCAGAGCATGTTTTCCAATATGTCCAGAACCCAGAGCAAGACCCAGAAAATGCCGATCAAGGCCGCTTTTGAAGCACTGTGCGACGAAGAAGCCGGCAAAATGGTCAACGAGGAAGAACTCAAGCAAAAAGCCATTGAGGCCGCCGAACAAAACGGTATCGTTTTCCTGGATGAATTGGACAAGGTGGCCAAGCGTGCCGAAGGCGCCGGGGCTGACGTTTCCCGCGAGGGCGTGCAGCGCGATTTATTGCCCCTGATCGAAGGCTCCACTGTCACCACCAAGCACGGCATAATCAAGACCGACCATATCCTGTTTATCGCCTCTGGCGCCTTCCACCTGGCCAAGCCCTCAGATTTGATCCCCGAACTGCAGGGTCGCCTGCCCATTCGCGTAGAACTGGCCGCGCTGACACCGGAGGATTTCGAACGCATCCTGACCGAGCCCGATGCTTCCCTGACCGAGCAATACCAGGCTCTGCTGGCTACCGAAGGGTTACAGGTGCAATTCAGCGAGGACGGCCTGCGCCGCATCGCCGAAACCGCCTGGCAGGTAAACGAAAGAACCGAGAATATCGGTGCTCGCCGACTGCACACCGTGATGGAGCGGCTGCTGGAAGAGACGTCCTTCACTGCGGCCGATGCCGGCCTGCAGGATGAACCCCTACTGGTCAATGCCGCTTACGTGGACTCCCAGTTGCAAGAGCTTAGCGCGGACGAAGACCTGTCCCGCTTTATCCTGTAAGACTATGAGCGAACAGCAAAGGCCCATCGGTATCCAGCTACATACCCGCTCCAGGGAGCTGGAGCTGGAATATACGGGCGGGGAACGCTACTCCCTCAGCTGCGAATACTTACGGGTGTACTCGCCATCCGCGGAAGTTGGCGGCCACGGCCCCGGCCAGGAAGTGCTGCAAACCGGTAAAATAAGCGTCGGCATCAGCGCCATCAAACCCGTGGGTAATTATGCCCTGCAGCTGGTCTTTGACGACGGTCATGACACGGGCCTCTACTCATGGCCCTATCTGTACCAGCTCTGTGTCGAGCAGCAGGTGCGCTGGCAGGATTACCTGGACCGCCTGATCCAGGCCGGCGCCAACCGCGATCCCGATGTACAGGTCCTGAAATTCGAGTTGTAGCCCCGCCGCTGTCACCGTCTGGTCACCGACCTGACCAGACGCTCGCATCGCGTTACAATGGGTCATTAACCGATGTTCGGGTGCAACCCTTATGAGCGAAAAAGACACTACTCACTTCGGCTACAAACAAGTCGACAAAGACGCCAAGGCGGGTATGGTGGCCGATGTCTTTCATTCGGTGGCATCACGCTATGATCTGATGAACGACCTGATGTCCGGTGGTATCCATCGCATCTGGAAGCGCTTCACCATTGAACTGAGTGGCGTACGCAAGGGCCATGCGGTGCTGGATATCGCCGGTGGCACCGGTGATCTGGCGGCCCGTTTCGCGGATATCGTGGGCCCTGAGGGCCGTGTGGTATTGGCCGACATCAATGATTCAATGTTGCAGGTGGGCCGCGACAAGCTGCTGGACATGGGCCACCAGGGCAACCTCGAGTTTGTCCAGGCAGACGCCCAGTTCCTGCCGTTCCCCGATGACAGCTTCGACTGCATCACCATTGCTTTTGGCCTGCGCAACGTCACCGACAAGGACACTGCCCTGCGCTCCATGCTGCGCGTGCTGAAGCCCGGGGGCCGTCTGCTGGTACTGGAGTTTTCCAAACCGGAAAACCAGCTGTTGAGCAAGGCATACGATACTTATTCCTTTCGTTTATTGCCGTTAATGGGCCGACTGATAGCGAACGACAGCGAGAGCTACCAGTATCTGGCGGAATCCATCCGCATGCACCCGGATCAGGACACGCTCAAGGAAATGATGGAAGACGCGGGCTTCAACCGTTGTGAATATCACAACATGACCGGGGGCGTCGTCGCACTGCACAAGGGCGTTAAGGCCTGACATGAACCCCACCTTGCACACGGCAGCCGTGGCTGCACTGGAAACGGCACTGAACCGCACTCTGGAACTGGCACCGGGCAGCCTGGCTGAACTGGAGCAGCTGAGCGACTGCGTGTTCGCCCTGCATTGCACGGCACCGCCACTGGATATCTATTTACAACCGGGCGGCGACGGGTTTCGCCTCATGGGTCTCTACGATGGCCCGGTAACCACCAGTGTCCGCGGAGAGGCCTCAGACTTTACCGAATTGGCCACCGCGACAGACCCCACCTCCATGCTGATCAATGGCCAATTGCAGCTGGAAGGCGACAGCGGTCCCCTGATCGAGTTGCAGAAGATCCTGGCAACACTGGATATGGACTGGGAAGCTCCGTTGGTAGCCACCCTGGGTGATGTTGGAGGCCATCAGGTGGCCCGGATGTTGCGTTCCCTTTTCAGCTGGGGCAGGCATGCGACTGACAGCCTGACACGGCAACTGGACGAGTTTATCCATGAAGAGGCCAGATTAACCCCGCCGCGCCTGGAACTGGAGGATTTCTACCGGGATGTGCAGGAGCTTGGCCAGCGCGTCGAACGCCTGCAGTCGCGCACAAGCCGCCTGCGCCAGCGCCTGCAGAAAGTGCGAGCCTGATATGTCTCGTGTCCGGCGCCTGGCCACAATACTGCGAACCGTGGGTCGCTACCGGCTGGACGAGTTCATTGACATCGAGCTGTTACCCACCCTGCCACGGATCGCCATGGCTCTGTCACCCTGGCGCCTGTACCGGGCACCGGACCTGTCCAGAGGCGTGCGCCTGCGCCGCACCCTGGAGGAACTGGGCCCGGTATTCATCAAGTTTGGACAGATGCTATCCACCCGCCGCGACCTGTTGCCCGAGGATATCGCCAATGAGCTGGCCAAGTTACAAGACGACGTTCCCCCCTTCCCCGAGCAGCAGTCCATTGCCATTATTGAAAAGGCGTTGGGCAAGCCGGTAGGAGAACTGTTCGCCGCATTCGACCCCACCCCCATGGCATCGGCATCCGTGGCACAAGTGCACACAGCCACACTGCACAGCGGGGAAAAGGCCGTGGTGAAAGTCGTGCGCCCGGATATCGAGCCGATCATCCGTCAGGACCTGGCGCTGCTGTTTACCCTGGCCAAACTGGTCGCCAAATACCTGCCTGACGGGCGACGCCTGCGCCCGGTGGAAGTGGTGTCCGACTACAAGCTTGTCATTCTGGACGAGTTGGACCTGAGCCGGGAGGCTGCGAACGCCTGCCAGCTGCGCCGCAATTTTGAGAACAGCAAACTGGTCTACATACCAGAGGTATACTGGGACTACACCTGTCGCAATGTATTCACCATGGAGCGCATCTCAGGGATACCGGTAACCGACATGGACGCCCTGCGCGCCCAAGGCACCGACTTCAAAGTACTGGGCGAGCGCGGGGTGGAGATATTTTTCACCCAGGTGTTTCGCGACAGTTTTTTCCATGCGGATATGCATCCGGGCAATATTTTTGTAGATGCCACCGACCCTGCCGATCCCACTTATATTGCGGTGGACTGCGCCATTGTCGGCAGCCTCAGTGACGCAGACCAGTACTACCTGGCCCGTAACCTGCTCGGCATTTTCCGTCGTGATTACCGCGAGGTGGCACAGCTGCATGTGGAGTGCGGCTGGGTACCACCACAAACCCGGGTACAGGACTTTGAATCGGCTCTGCGCGCGGTCTGCGAGCCTATATTTGAACGTCCCATCAGTGAAATTTCCTTTGGCCAGTTATTGATCTACCTGTTCCGCACCGCCAGTCGCTTCGACATGGAAGTACAACCCTCCCTGGTGTTACTGCAGAAAACTTTACTAAATATCGAGGGCCTGGGCAGACAGTTGTACCCAGATCTCAACTTGTGGGATACGGCGCAACCCTTTCTGGAGGAGTGGGTACAGGAACGCTATTCGCCCCAGTCGTTACTCAAGCGCCTGCAACACCATGCACCGTCCTGGCTGGAACAACTGCCGCAGCTACCCGATGTGATACTGGACAACCTGCAGCAATCGCGCGAAGTCGAACAGCGTTTTATCCAACAGCAACAACGCCTGGAAGAACTACAGAACCGGAATCAGGAAAACAACCAGCAACGGCGCCGTCATCTGGTGGCAGCCATCGCCTGTGCGGGAGCCGCTATCAGTGTGTTCCCCGGCGCCTGGCAGCAGTTGGCTGACGCACCCGTTATCAGTTGGCTACTGGCGGGGCTGGTGGTAAGTCTGCTGTGGCCGAGGAGTACCTGAAAATATGTGCCATAATGCGCGTCCAGCAGGAATATTGTTATGACTGAGCCCAGCGCGGTAACACGGGAGATCCGGTGGAATGAGCAAGGGCTGGTTCCAGCCATTGCCCAGGACTGGCAGACCGGTGAAGTGTTGATGCTCGCATGGATGAATAGCGATGCCCTGGAGCTAACCATCAGGGAGGGCCGCGCCATCTACTGGTCTCGCTCGCGCCAGGCCCTGTGGCGCAAGGGCGAGGAATCGGGGCACGTACAACAGTTGAAGGAACTGCGCATCGACTGCGACGCGGACACAGTCTTGATGAAAGTTGACCAGGTCGGCGGTATCGCCTGCCACACCGGACGACGCAGTTGTTTTTACCGGGTGCTGGAGAGCGGTGATTGGCGAGTCACCGACGTGGTCCTCAAACGACCCGATGAGATCTACGGGAAAGAGTCCTCAACCAGGAAAGAGTCCTCAACCAAAAAAGAGTCCTCAACCAGGAAAAAGCCATGAGCGATGTGCTGGACAAATTGGCGGCAACCCTTGCGGCACGCAGGCAGGCAGACCCCAAGCAATCCTATGTGGCGAGCCTGCATCACAAGGGCCTGAACAAGATCCTGGAAAAGGTCGGAGAAGAGGCCACCGAGGTTATCCTGGCGGCCAAAGACGCCCAATCGGGGGGAGATCGCAGCGCCCTTATCGGCGAGGTAGCAGATTTATGGTTTCACAGTATGGTGATGCTTTCCCATCTGGAAATAGATATAAGTGAAGTGATTCAATGCCTGGACAGCCGTATTGGTGTCTCCGGGCTTGAGGAAAAGGCAGCGCGCAACAAATAGCCCTGCACGGAATAAAGGTATCAGGAGGTAATTATGGGTATCGGTGGAATTAGTATCTGGCAATTATTGATCATACTGGCGATTGTCATCATGTTGTTCGGCACCAAACGGCTGCGCACACTGGGCAGTGATCTGGGCAGCGCAGTGAAAGGCTTTCGCAAGACCATGTCAGACGACGGTGAAGCCACGAAGCCGGGAGACGAAGAGCAGCCGGGCAACGCTGCCGATGATGCCGCCAAGGAAAAGTAGAGCCTGAATGTTCGACATAGGTTTTGCCGAGCTTGTCATCATCGCGGTGGTGGGCCTGTTGGTCATTGGACCAGAGCGCCTTCCGGGAACGATTCGGACGGCAAGCCTGTGGCTGAACCGCATCAAACGCGGCTTTAATGACATCAAACAGGAAGTACAGCAGGAGTTACACAACGACTCGGTAATGCAGGAATTACGCAACACCGGCGAACAGTTCAAGAAACATACTGAAGGTATCGGACAGGATATTCAGGGCGCCACCGACTCGCTCTCCCAACCTGCACCAGAGGACACTCCCACCCCCGATAACACGGAATTATCGCAGGAAAAAAGCATCGAATGAGCGAGCCCGAAGCCACAGACCAGCCACTGCCACTGATCGCTCATCTCACTGAATTACGCAATAAGCTACTGCGGGCCCTACTGGCCGTGCTGATCATGTTCCTCTGCCTGTTTCCTTTCGCCAACGAGATCTACACTTTCGTCTCGGAGCCGTTGCGCACCCTCTTACCCGAAGGGTCGACCATGATTGCCACCGGGGTCGCCTCGCCCTTCCTCACACCGTTCAAGCTCACCATGGTGGCAGCGGTCTTCCTGGCCATACCCTACGTGCTGTACCAGATATGGAGCTTTATCGCCCCGGGTATGTACAGACATGAGAAGCGCCTGGCGATTCCCCTGCTGGTGTCCAGCGTCTTGCTGTTCTATGCGGGAGCGTCTTTTGCCTACTTCGTGGTGTTTCCGCTGATATTCCTGTTTTTTACCAACGCCGGGCCGGAAGATATCACCATGATGACCGATATCAACAGCTACCTGGATTTTGTATTGAAGCTGTTTTTTGCCTTCGGGCTGGCCTTCGAAATCCCCATCGCCGCGGTGCTGATGATATGGGCCGGTATTACCACGCCGCAAGACCTGGCGAAAAAGCGCCCCTATATCATCGTTGGCTGCTTCATATTCGGCATGTTGCTGACCCCGCCCGATATCATATCTCAGGCATTGCTGGCCATACCCATGTGGATGCTGTTTGAAGTCGGGATATTTTTCGGACGCTTTATCCAACGAAAAAACCCGGAAACGGAAGACAATTAATGGCTTCTAATCCGTTTGAACACACCCCCGGGTCAGAAGGATTCCCTTCACCACTCCCGATACCGGGCCTCCTCAGGCGATACAAACTCCGCATTGCCGGCGCCACTATCGCGAGCTGATTCGCAGGCCATGGATATCACCTCCAGTGACTCCACCAGCGCCTCTATACCGATCCACTCCAGCATGGTGCCACGCTCAACCTTCCAGCTGTCAGACCGGTTTTGTCGCTCAGACAAAAACGCCGGCACAATGGCCGGCGTTAAAAGTATTTCTAAAGCTAATCGATCAGTTGAATTCGCGAATCAGGCCGCCGATGGAATCCTTGGCATCGCCAAACAGCATTCGCGTGTTGTCCTTGTAGAACAACGGGTTCTCGATGCCGGCAAAGCCGGAAGCCATGGAGCGCTTCAAGACGAACACCGTGCGGGCATAGTCGACATTGATTATCGGCATGCCGTAGATCGGGGAGGACTCCGACTCCCGGGCCGCGGGATTCACCACGTCATTGGCACCGATCACTATCGCCACATCCACGTTCTCCATGCGCGGGTTGATGTCATCCATCTCCAGCAACTGGTCATAGGGCACGTCTGCTTCAGCGAGCAATACGTTCATATGGCCCGGCATACGCCCCGCCACCGGGTGAATACCGAAGTTCACCTCGGTGCCATTTTGTTCCAGGAGTTCGGTCAATTCCTTAACCACATGCTGGGCCTGCGCCACCGCCATGCCGTAACCGGGCACGATGGCCACATTACTCGCCGCTTCCAGCACGTAGTAGGCGTCTTCGACAGTGATGGGCTTGATCTCGCCCTCGACTGTACTCTCTTCCACCTTGCCACTGCCAAAACCGCTGAACAGTACATTGCCCAGGGAGCGGTTCATCGCCTTACACATGATCTGGGTCAGGACAATGCCCGAGGCGCCCACCAGGGAACCGGCCACGATCAGGACGTTGTTGTCCACCGCGAAACCCGCGGCGCACGCCGCCAGGCCGGAATAGGAGTTCAACAGGGAGATTACCACCGGCATGTCGGCGCCGCCGATGGGGATAACCACCATCACGCCAAATACCAACGACAGGGTAATCACCAGGAACAGCCAAAAGCCGCCACCCGACCCGGCACAAAACATCACCGCACTGAGCACGATGCCCAGTACGATCAGGCTGTTGACCACCTGTTGGCCGTTGAACAGGACCGCACCACTGTCAATTTTCTCACTGAGCTTGCCATAGGCAACCATGCTGCCGGTAAACGTCACGCCACCAATCAGGATGGACAAGATAATCGTCACCAGTGTGAAAGTCTCGGAGGACGGGCTAAATGCCGCCCAGCCTACCAACAGACTGGCCAGACCGCCAAAACCATTGAACAGGGCTACCATTTCCGGCATGGCGGTCATCTGCACCATGCGCGCCGCCGCGCCGCCAATGGCGCCGCCGATAACGAAACCGAAGACAATCCACTGAAAGTCGACAATGCCCTGGTCCAGCAGGGCCGCCACTACAGCTAACAACATACCCAGTGCCGAGATCGAATTGCCGCGCCTGGCGGTTGCCGGAGAGCCCAGCTGTTTCAAGCCATAGATAAACAGGGCTGCGGATACAACGTAAGCAAATTGAATCAGAATATCCATAGCGCCTAGCCCTCCTTCTTCTTGAACATGGCGAGCATGCGGTCGGTAACTAGGTAACCACCCACCACATTGATGGAGGCAAGAGCTACCGCCGCCGCGCCCAGCCAGTTGGCCAGATCATGCTGACCGGTACCGGCCAGGCTAATCGCGCCCACCACGGTAATACCCGAGATGGCGTTGGCGCCGGACATCAGTGGCGTATGCAGGGTCGCCGGCACCTTACTGATCAGTTCGAAGCCCAGGAAAATGGACAACATCAGGATAAATGTCAGGAAAATTTCTGCAGGTATCATGTCAGGCACCCCCTTCCAGAATGTTCTTGATGGTTTCGTTTACCACTTCACCACCGTGGGTGATGATGCAGCCGGGTAGAATATCGTGTTCGAAATCCACCGCAAACATGTGTTGTTCTTCATGCCAGTTGTCTTCCACCAGGTTGAACAGGTTGGAGGAATACATCTGACTGGCGTCGCGGGCCACTTCACCGGCCAGGTTACCCTTGCCAATAATGGTGACGCCGGCCCACTCCACAATCTCATTGGGCACCGAGCCCTCGACATTGCCGCCGGTTTCAGCGGCCATATCGACAATAACCGAGCCGGGGGCCATGCCCTCGACCATGTCTCTGGTGACCAGCACCGGTGGTTTGCGACCGAATACCTGGGCGGTGGTAATCACCACGTCGGATTTGGCGATAACGTCCTTCTGGGCCTGGCGCTGTATGGCCACCTGCTCCGGAGTCAGCTCCTTGGCATAGCCACCGGCGGTTTCGCCGGTCTCGCCCAGATCGATCTCCAGGAACTTGGCGCCCAGGGACTGCACCTGTTCCGCCACCACCGGACGGGTGTCGAAAGCGGTGACTTTGGCGCCCAAACGCTTGGCGGTGGCGATGGCCTGCAGGCCCGCCACTCCGGCGCCGATAACGAACACGTTGGCGGGCTTGAGGGTGCCCGCCGGCGTCATCATCATGGGAAAGATACGCGGCAAGTGCGTTGCCGCCTCTATGACCATCACATAGCCCGCCAAGTTGGCCTGGGAACTCAGAGCATCCATCTTCTGGCTGCGGGTGGTACGGGGAATCATTTCCATACTGAGGGCAGTCACGCCCTGCTCCTTCAACGCATTGACCAACTCGTGTTCGTTGAAGGGGTCCAGGTAGCTGATATGGATACAGCCGCGCTGCATCAGCTTGACCTCTTCCAGCTCCGGCTTACGCAATCGCAGCAGCAGATCGGCGCTGCCGAACAGCTCCGCGCGATCCTGGGAAACGGTGGCACCGGCTTCGGTGTATTCAGCATCAGTGAAACCGGAACCGGCCCCCAGACCGGATTCGATAACCAGGCTGGCACCCAGCTTGCACAACTTCTTGGCATGATCAGGCGTGATCGGTACCCGGTTTTCTCCCGGGTGGGTTTCCTTGGGAATGGCGATGCGCATAGCGGTGTGTACCCCCGTATTTATTGTATGTTTTGACTGCCAGTCATCTCAGGCACCGGCGACTGTAGCACAGCTGTCACGTCGCTGGAACAATGACCACTATTCATTCACTGAATCTCGACCATAGAATTCATCGCCGGTTACGGGCCAGCGGTGTTAAGTGAACAACACCAGATGGCAGGTCCGTAGTGTGAGTTCCGCTGTGCGGATCGGGACAATAAAGTGCCGTCCAAGAAATCGAGTCAGCTGCGTTCCCAATCGAAAGCCAGCACTTCCCGGATATCCGATACCCCTGTCACCAACATCAACAACCGATCAACCCCCAGCGCGACCCCGCTACAACTTGGCAAGCCGTGGGACATAGCCGCCAACAGGCGCTCATCCAGCGGCCGCTCAGACAGTCCATGTTCCCGCCGTCGTAAATTATCCTGCTCAAACCGTTGCCGCTGCTCAGCCGCATCAGTGAGCTCAAAATAACCGTTGGCCAACTCCATACCGTCCACATACAACTCAAAACGCTGGCCGACAATGACATCATCAGCCGGGACGAGACACGACAGCGCCGCCTGGGAAGCCGGGTAATCATAGACAAAACACATCCCCAGCACGGCGAGTTGCGGCTCAATCAAGTGGCTCATCAACAGATCCAGCCACAAATCTCGATCGCCAGACAGGCTACCCGGATCAAGCTGTTCACGGGCAACAGCTTGCAACTGGTCAATGGAGGCAGTGCAAGGGTCTATCTCAAGTAAATCCAGGAATAGCTGGCGGTAACTGCGCTTGTGCAGTGGTCGCTCACCCAGGCAGAGGCGCACCAGGTCAGCTACCTCATCCATTAGCTGGTGCTGCCCAAATCCCGGGCGGTACCATTCCAGCAGAGTGAACTCCGGATTGTGGCGGGCACCGACTTCCCCGTCGCGAAAGGCCTTGCCAATCTGGAAGACGGACTCACCGTAGGCGGCCAGCAGGCGTTTCATTGCATACTCAGGGGATGTCTGCAGGTATCGCGGCTGGCGCAGGGAGACACCCTGCTCAACCATTAATGGCTCTATAGCCGGATCGGTGACACCGCTCACACACAGCAGAGGCGTCTCGACTTCAAGGATGCCGCGCGCAGCAAAAAACTGGCGCAGCTTGCACAGCAGGGCCGCCCGTGCCCGGATCCGCCCTATGCCCGCGGTCGGCTGCCAGTCCACTACTTGCTGGCGCGACCCTGGTATTCACCGGTGCGGGTATCAACGCGAATCACCTCACCCTGGCTGAGAAACAGAGGGACCTTTACCACAGCGCCAGTACTTAGCGTGGCCGGCTTGGTGCCGCCGCTGGCTGTGTCGCCCTTGAGGCCCGGATCGGTCTCAACAACTTCCAGTTCGACAAAGTTGGGCGGTGCGATTGACAGCGGCGCACCGTTGTAGAGTGTGACTTCACACTTATCTTGTTCTTTCAGCCACAAGCGCGCATCGCCTACAGCCTTGGCGTCAGCCTGGTGCTGTTCGAAGGTATCAGGCTCCATGAAATGCCAGAACTCACCATCGGTATAGAGATATTCCATGGTGCGGTCCATAACATCCGCCCCCTCCAGGCTCTCCCCGGATTTGAAGGTGCGCTCCCACTGTCGCCCGGTCTTCAAGTTGCGCAGTTTCACCCGGTTGAAGGCCTGCCCTTTGCCGGGTTTCACGAACTCATTATCAAGAATGCTACAAGGATCGCCATCCAGCATGACTTTTAGGCCCGAGCGGAACTCGTTGGTGGAGTAGTTCGCCATGATGCTCTCGTTCTATTATTTAAAAAGGGCGCTAATGATACCTCAGTGTACCTCGTCACTCATAATGTAACATTCAGCGAATCGCCAGATGCCACCGGTAAGGCGCGTTTTCGCCGGTATAGTGCCCGATAAAGCGGGGCAGGCTCTGGACCTATGTCAGGAAATCGCACCAGTGTACCGACCAATGGCAG